>JAADHY010000116.1 GCA_013151585.1 Planctomycetota bacterium | reverse complement strand
CTGCTGACAGCCGTGGTTTTCTTTTTCGTTCCCTTGCCGAGCTCGCGGGCCGACGTGCGTCAGGCGGCCTCGATGGACTGGCCGCACTGGCGCGGGCCGGAACTGAACGGTGTTTCGCGCGAAAAAGGATTGGCCGATCGTTGGTCGCCCGACGGCGAGAACCTGTTGTGGAAAAAGGCGGAGTATGCCACCCGCTCAACGCCCGTCGTCATGAACGGCAAGCTGTACGTGCTCGTGCGCGACAACCCCGGTACGCTCGACGAGGGCGAGAAAGTGGTGTGCCTGGATGCGGAAACGGGCGAGCGGATCTGGGAAAACCGATTCAACGTTTATCTCTCCGACGTGCCCGACACCCGCGTCGGTTGGTCCAGTGTGGTCGGCGACCCGGAAACCGGCAACGTGTTCGCGTTGGGCGTGTGCGGCTACTTCCAATGCTTGGATGGTGTAACGGGCCGGACGCTGTGGTCCCATTCGCTGTGCGAAGAATACGGATTGCTGAGTACCTACGGCGGCCGCACCGGTTTTCCGATCGTGCATGATGAGCTGGTAATCGTCGGAGCGGTGATCATCGGTTGGGGCGAGATGGCCAAGCCGGCCCACCGGTTGCTGGCCTTTGACAAGCGTAACGGCGAGCCGGTCTGGTTCTCCGGCACGCGGCCGCTGCCGTATGACACGGTCTACAGTTCCCCCATCACCGCGGTCATCCAAGGACAATCGTTACTGGTTTTCGGATCGGGCGATGGTGGCATCCATGCCTTTCAGACTCGAACGGGCCGGTCGGTCTGGAAGTATTACGTCTCACGACGCGGAATCAACACGACCCCCGTCATTGACGAAACGACGGTTTTTTGTGGTCACAGCGAAGAGAATCTGGTTGGTAACAGAATGGGAGCCCTTTTCGCCATCGATGCGACTCAAAAAGGCGACATCACGAAAACGGGCGAATTGTGGCGTGTGGAGGAATGGACCGTCGGCAAGAGCTCGCCCATCGTCGTCGACGGCCGCCTCTACGCCGTCCAAGACAACGGCATGCTTCTGGTCGTCGACGCAAAAACAGGCAAGCTGATCGCTCGGAAGAAACTCGGCACGATGATGCGGGGCAGCCCCATCTACGCCGATGGCAAAATCTACCTGTGCACAGCGAACGGGCGATGGTATGTGCTGAAACCGTCGGCGGAGGGAGTCCAGGTTGTCCATCGCCTGCGGCTGAATGGCGAAGAGGTACACGGCTCGCCGATTATTTCTCATGGCCGGATCTATCTGCCTACATCGGCTGCGCTGTATTGCATTGGGAAGGAGGAGCAGCCCATTGCGGCCGACTCGCGCCCGCGGCCGGCCGTCGAACCCTTGATCCAGGAAGATGCGAGGCCGGTACACGTGCAAGTCGTGCCCGTCGAGTGCCTGTTGCGGCCGGGACAGGCGGAACAGGGCGGACAGAAGCAGCCGTTTCACGTGCGGCTCTACAATTCGCGCGGTCAGTTTTTGCGGCTGGCTCGCCCGGAGGAAGTGAACTTCTCGTTGGACGGACCCGGATCGATCGACCGCAAAGGACTTTATGTGAGCCCGGAACGGCCCATCCACGCGGCCGTGACGGTGACGGCCAAAGTGGGCGATCGGACCGGTCGAGCACGAATTCGGCTGGTGCCCGACCTCCCGTGGCACTTCGACTTCTCGGACGGACAAGTGCCGGTCACTTGGGTGGGGGCTCGCTATCGGCACATCGTGCTCGATTTCGACCTGTTGCAAACCTTGAAGAAAGAAGATCCGCTGGCGGCGGACCTTTACATTTACTTGATGACCGGCTTCACCAATCGCGGGCCGGAGTACCAACCCGTCGAAGCGGGCCAGCTCACCTTTCACGACGGCACGCCGCGACAGGCCTGGACCGCCTTGTTACGGTTCCTGCGGCTGGCCGACGAAAAGACCCGGCCGAAAACGGTCGAAGCCGCTCGCCGGCTGTTGGCCCCATCGCTCGCCGTGTTGCAAAAACACAAGGTGATCGCCAAGGCCGTTTGGGGAACCGGGCCCCGAGGCGGTGTGCAGTTGACAGTCCGACGGGGCCCGCTCAAAGTGAAGGGCAACGGCGTCATGGTGAAGATCACCACCATCCCGAGAGGGGCTCGCAGTCAAGCCTGGATGGGGCACGCCGACTTCCATGACTACACGATTCAGGCGGACGTGATGGGGGCCGAGCGGGAAGGAAAACTGCCGGACATCGGCCTGATCGCTCAGCGGTATCGCCTGCAAATGATGGGGGCCAGCCAGCAGCTCAAGCTGGTCTCGTGGGTCTCCCACGAAAAGAAGTTCAAGACCGTACCGTTTGCGTGGAAGCCGAACGTCTGGTACACGATGAAGCTGCGGGCATCCGTGGAAGAACGGAACGGACGAGTCGTCGCTGTGCTGAAGGGAAAGGTGTGGCCGCGAGGCCACGACGAGCCGGAGGACTGGTCGATCCAATGGACGGACGCGCCGCCCAACGAGGTCGGCAGTCCCGGCCTGTTCGGGAATGCCAAAGACGCGGAGATTTTCATTGACAACGTCCGTGTGACGGCGAACTGACGCGGAGCGAACACGGATGGCACGCCTCCGCGATTTGGTGCCCGGCAGCGAAGGAAACAGAAAGGAACGACGAGAGGATATCCATGAAAGTGAACAAGGATTGGATGACGGGGCTGGTCGCTTGGATCGCTTTGGCCAACTCGGTCTTGGCGGCCGAGCCGCAGTACGACGCGACTGCGGAGGCTTTGAAAGACATCGCCAGGATGAAAGTCGGCCGCTACGACTGGCCTCAGTGGGGCGGATGGTCTCACCGCAACAACGTGCCCCACGGAACCAACATCCCGGCCGAATGGGACGTCGAAAGCGGGAAGAACATCCTGTGGACGGCTCGCCTGGGATCGCAATCGTACGGCAACCCTGTCGTGGCCAACGGGAAGGTGTATGTCGGCACGAACAACGCGGCCGGGTATCTGAAGCGTTTCCCGGACAGCGTCGACTTGGGCTGCTTGCTGTGCTTTGACGCCAAAACCGGGAAGTTCCTTTGGCAGCACTCCAGCCCGAAGCTGCCGACAGGGCGCGTTCATGACTGGCCGCTGCAGGGCATCTGCGATGCGCCGTACGTGAACGGCGATCGGCTTTGGTTCGTCACCAGCCGGGGCGAAGTCCGGTGTCTGGACACCGAGGGCTTCTACGACGGGGAAAACGACGGGCCTTACACAGCCGAAGACAACGAGAACAAAGACGAAGCCGATGTCGTCTGGGTGCTAGACATGATGGCCGAGCTGGGCGTTTCGCAACACAACATGGCCGCCTGCTCGGTGACGGCCGCCGGCGGCATCCTGTTCGTGAACACCTCGAACGGTGTCGACGAGTCGCACATCAACCTGCCGGCTCCGGATGCACCCAGCTTCATCGCCGTGGATTGCGAGACGGGCAAGGTGCTTTGGACGGACAAGTCGCCCGGGCGGAACATCCTGCACGGGCAGTGGTCGTCACCGGCCTACGCGGTTATCAATGGCCAGCCGCAGGTGCTGTTCGCCGGAGGGGACGGCTGGTTGTACAGCTTCGACCCGCGCGGAGACGGTCACGGCCATTCGAAACTGCTGTGGAAGTTCGACTGCAATCCCAAGACGTCGAAATGGGTGCTGGGCGGACGCGGCACGCGGAACAATCTCATTGCGACTCCTGTCGTTTATGATAACCGCGTCTACATTGCCGTCGGCCAGGACCCGGAGCACGGGGAAGGGATCGGGCATCTTTGGTGCATTGACCCGACCAAGCGCGGGGACGTGAGCCCCGAGCTGGCCGTCGACGCCAAAGGCCGTCCGTTGCCGCCGCGACGGCTGCAGGCCGTCAACACGGAAGCGGGCGAGAAAGCCATCCCAAACCCGAACTCGGCCGTGATCTGGCACTACAGCCAAGTCGATCGCAACGGCGACGGGAAGATCGACTTCGAGGAAGAGATGCACCGAACGATCAGCACGGTCGCCATCAAAGACGATCTGCTGTACGCCGCCGACTTCAGCGGCTTGTTCCACTGCTTGGACGCTCGAACGGGCAAGCCCTATTGGACCTACGATTTGTTTGCCGCCGTTTGGGGCTCGCCGTTGATCGTCGACGGAAAAGTTTACATCGGGGACGAAGACGGCGACATCGCCATTTTCAAGCACTCGAAAAAAATGGAATTAATCGGCGAGATCAACATGAACAACGCCGTTTACAGCACGCCCATTGTCGCCAACAACGTTCTGTTCATTTCGAACCGATCGACGTTGTTTGCGATTCAGGAAAAATAGGGCGATGCGCTTCGGCCATTCGCCGGGCGCCTCGGCGCACGATCTCAAGGAATATCCATGCGTGGCCTGTCGGCCGCAACCGAGGCGGGTGACACGTGCCGGGTGTCACAGCCGGGCCTCGCCATGCCAGTATGCGGCCGCCCGGGCCAGTCGCCCCCGGCAGGTGCGACCCACAAAGATCCGCGCACCATGCGAGCATCATCCTTGGGCAAGACTCTAAATCGAAGCACGCCAACTCGAAACAAATCCCGATGACGTTGTTACGTTCCGCGATCGACAAAGCGATGGACGCTCTGAGCGGTGTGCAGGTTCCCTTTGACTGGGAACCGCACACGCGCGTGGTGTTTGGTCCCGGAACGCTCGGGCGGCTGGGCGATCTGGTGCGCGGGCTGGGCGTCGTGCGCGCACTGGTCGTGACGGACGAAGGTGTGCGTCGAGCCGGACACGTCGATCGGGCGGTGGCGTCGCTTCGGAATGCGGGCGTGGAAGTGGTCGTCTACGATCAGGTCCAATCGAACCCCACGACCGACGATGTCGACCGGGCCGTGGCGGTGGCCGCACGAGAGAGAATCGACGGGCTGGTTGGACTCGGCGGCGGCAGTAGCATGGATTGTGCCAAAGGCGTGAACTTCCTTCTCACGAACGGTGGCCGGATGGAGGACTACCGCGGGGTTGGCCAAGCCACGCGGCCGATGCTGCCGATGGTGGCCATCCCAACGACGGCCGGAACGGGCAGCGAAGCTCAATCGTTCGCCGTCATCGCCGATGCCAAAACGCACAAGAAAATGGCTTGCGGCGACAAGAAGGCGGCCTGCCGAGTGGCGATCCTGGATCCGGATCTGACACGCACAATGCCTCGATCGGTCGCGGCGACGACCGGCATGGATGCCATCAGTCACGCTGTTGAAAGTTACGTGAGCACGCGCCGCAATGGCTTGTCGCAGATGTTCGCTCGCCAAGCGTGGCGGTTGCTGTCAGCGGGCTTTCTGCGGGGCGTCGCCGATCCGGAGGACGCCGCCGCACGGGCGGCGATGCTATTAGGGGCCCACTTGGCTGGCGCAGCCATCGAGAACTCGATGCTCGGAGCCGCTCATGCGCTGGCCAATCCGCTGACCGCCCGCTTCGGACTGGAACACGGCGCGGCCGTCGGAGTGATGTTGCCTCACGTCGTCCGTTTCAACGCATCTGCTGTCGGCGACCTCTATCGAGACCTGGTGGCGGATGCGGAGCTGATTGCCGCGGATGCGGAGCCGACGGAGGCAGCCGGGCGACTGGCGGAATGGCTGACAGAAGCCGCCGAAGCCGTAGGGCTGTCAACCGATCTGAAAGCGTGTGGAGTAGACGAGCAGGCGCTCCCGGAATTGGCGGAGGACGCCGCGCAGCAATGGACGGGGCGATTCAATCCGCGACCGGTCGACGTGGCCTGTCTGGAGGAGCTTTACCGATGCGCGTGGAACAGCCGGACAGTGTAATGCGTGAATTCGGAGACCTCTGCCGGGTGCCACTTGCGCGGCGGTGGGTGTCCGAGCCGAGTGCCAGCGCTACGGCCGACGCGTGCGACGCATCGACAGGACCGTCGAGGCTCTCGCGGCAGGCGGGCGGCCTTCAAGCGGCTGCTTGGATGATCTTGGCCGGGTTGACCGTCTTGATGGCGATCAGCCGTCCCCTTTGCGCACAAGGCCCGGCTGCGGGCGGGCGAACCGTGACACCGCCGCGACGCACCAGTTGGGCGTCCTTTCGGAACGGGAACCGACAACTCGGCATCGCGCATTGCCCTTTGCCAGAGAAGTTGGAGCTGCTCTGGAAGGTACCAGCCCCGGACGGCGTCGTTTCAGCGGGGGCCATAGTCGGCGACGACGTCTATGTCGGGACGCTCGGCGGCGAGCTGCTCTGCCTGGACCGTCGCTCGGGCCGCGTGATTTGGAAGTACGTCTCCTTGCCGAAAACCGACCCGAACACGTTCGCGCCCGGCTTTCTGGCCTCGCCCACCGTTACGGCCGATGCGGTCTTTCTCGGCGATGAAGACGGTGTCTATCACGCGATTCGCCGTCAAGACGGTCGCCGCCTCTGGACGTTTTCCACCGATGCCGAAATCATCAGTTCGACGGCCGTGGTCGGTGACCACGTAATCTTCGGATCTTACGACAGCAACCTTTATTGTTTGGATGCTCGGAGCGGCTCGCTGGTCTGGAAGTACACGACGGAAGATCGCATCAACGGGACGCCAGCCGTCGCCGAATCCTTTGCCTTCGTCACCGGCTGCGATAACAACCTGCGATTGATCGACATCACGTCGGGCCAACAACGCTATGCCATGTCGTTGGGGACCTTCTTGATCGCGTCACCGGCGGTGCTCGGGGACACGCTCTACGTTGGCACGTACGCGGCGGAGGTGCTGGCGGTCAATTGGAAGACGCAGGAGATCGTTTGGCGCTATCGAGACCCGACCCGCGACTTCCCTTACCATTCGTCGGCCGCGGTGACGAACAAGTACGTCGTGCTGGGTGGGCGCGACAAACAAGTCCATTGCATCGACCGAAAGACCGGCCAGCGGGTCTGGGTATTCCGAACGCGGGGTCGCGTTGACAGTTCGCCAGCGATCGTCGATCAGCGCGTCTTCGTCGGATCGTATGACCGCAACCTGTACTGCCTTCGTCTGAGCGACGGGAAGCTTTTGTGGAAGTTCAACGCAGGTCGACCGATCAGCGGCTCATCGGTGAGGGCTGCCTGGTGATCGGCTCGGAAGCCAGCGACGGCATGATCTACTGCTTTGGGCAGCGGGAAAAAACGAGAGGACGAAAACGATGATTACTGATACCTCGTCCAAGACCGTTGTTGGCAGCTATTTCATCACCAACTACCCGCCCTATTCGCAGTGGAAGCAAGAGCTGGTGCCGGAGATCGAGGCGGCACTGGACAGCGAGCCGGACCGGTCCGTGCCGTTGGGGCTGTACCTACATATCCCCTTCTGCCGGAAGCGGTGCAAGTTCTGTTACTTTCGCGTCTACACGGGGCAGAATGCTCAAAGCGTCACGCGGTATCTGGACGCACTGATCCGCGAAGTGGAAATGGTCAGCCAACGGACGGGCGTTGCCGGACGGACGCTCGAGTTCCTCTATTTCGGCGGAGGCACGCCGTCTTATTTGAGCGCGGACCAACTTCGATCGCTGTGCGATCGCATGGCTCGGTTCATCTCGTGGGACAGTGCGACAGAAGTGACTTTTGAATGTGAACCGGGCACCCTGAGCCTTGAAAAGGTGCGCGCACTGAAAGAACTGGGCGTCACCCGGGTCTCGCTCGGCATCGAAAACTTCAACGACGAGATTCTGAAGGCCAACGGCCGCGCGCACCTGTCGGCCGAAATTGACCGTTCGTACGGTTGGATTCAGCAAGTCGGCTTCCCGCAGGTCAACGTCGATTTGATCGCGGGAATGGCAGGCGAAACGGACGAGAATTGGGCCGACTGCGTGGAGAGAGTCATTGAGCTGGAGCCGGACAACATCACGATCTACCAGATGGAGTTGCCTTACAACACCGAGTTTTCGAAAGAGATTCTGAGCGGCGGCGAGGCGCCGGTCGCTGATTGGCCGACCAAACGCCGCTGGGCGAATCTGGCCTTCGACCGATGTCTGGCCGCGGGTTATCAGATTTCCAGCGGCAACGAGCTGGTCCGGAACCTGTCGACGGACCGGTTCGTTTATCGCGACAACCTTTTTCGCGGTTCCGACCTGCTGGCCATCGGCGTTTCGTCGTTCGGGCATTTTCAAGGCGTCCATTACCAGAACTTCGATCGAATGGAAGAGTACTTGAGCGCGGTCGAGGCCGGACGGTTGCCCATCAATCGCGCGCTGCGGCCGACACGACGGCAACTGCTGATCCGCGAGTTCGTCTTGTGTTTGAAGGAAGGTCGGATTTCAGCGGAATGGTTCCGCCGAAAGTACGGCGTGGATGTCCTGCAAGAGTTCGCTGACCCGCTGCGGAATCAGCAGGCGGCCGGTTACCTGACGGTCGACGGCGATGAAGTCTGCCTGACCCGCAAAGGCCTTCTCCAGGTCGACAGTCTGCTGCCGGAGTATTTCGAAGAAGAATTCCACAGCGTGCGGTACACGTAGGCTCTTTGAGGTTCTACCTCGACAACAAATTGTCGACGTCGGAAACCGTTTCGCCGCGTTCGTTCAACGGCATACCGAGGGCGCGCTGATCCCAGGCATGATTCGGCGACGTCTGCAGCTCGCCTAGATCATCCACGAACCACACAAACCGGCAGCGTAAGCAACGGGCCGATGACAAGTTGCCTCCCTCACGCTTCTGGTCACTCAAGTGGCAAATCTCCGAAACCTGTTGCGATCAATGGAACGCGGGAGCGGCTTCACTGGGTAACTTCTTCGCCGAGGGATATGGCCTCAATGCCGACGAGCCAAAAGGTTCCGCCACGTTTGGCCGTCATTCTCGGATTTCGCTGGCCCGGTTGATGTTCCATTCGAGCATTTTGGGGCACTCTTCAACCAGCTCATTCCACCAGGGTGGCGCGCCCGGTGCGTTCGTCGACGAGATAAAACGAGCCGGCACGGGATACGGAGACGGTGATCGGCCGATAGTGGGGAACCCTGAGCTTGACAGATCGGCGATCGCCGTGAGGCGAATGGGCATAGATGAGCCACTGGCGGTCGGGACGCTCGCCTTGCACAAGCGCGAGGGCGAAGACGTTGACCTGGCTATCAAGTTTCCACGGATACACCTGGGGATTCACATCAGCGTCCAACAGGAACCAGCGGTCCTCGTCCTGCCACTGCTTTGGAATCGCTGCCTGATACGGATGTTTGTGGGCTCGATTAGGCACAAGGCGTCCTTTGCGCCACCAATGGCGGAGAACGGGATTGGCATGAACGCGGTCAACGGCTTCGACCAGCGCCAAGAAGTACGGGCCGCCTCCTTCGTGGACGACTTTGCCGTTTTCATCCACAACATCCTCCCACGGCTCGGTCCAGCCGCGGAAATCTCGGACCGCGCGCGGCCGCAACAGCCACATCCCGAACTGCACGAAGCCGGCGTATCGTTCGGGCACGTATTCGTGTCCTTCCTTCCGATAAACAGCCCGCTTGGCGGGCCATTTCCTCTCGCTCGGCGGCCGGGCGTGGTAGCCGTCCCAGACAGAGAATTCGAACCAAAACCGCGGGTTCAACCGCAGCGCGTCGCGTTTCATAAACACAAGATTCATGAATTCGACCTGCGGACTCCAAACCGTGTCGTCCCGGCTGGGATTCCAATCGTGGGTGTAGTAGGACGGGCTGCCGCCGTCCCACATCAACGGAGACGGGTCAATGCGTTCTGCGCTGTGCAATGAGTATCTCGACCATCCTCCCCACCGCCCGATGAACTCCGGGCCAAAGGCGCTGTAGCCGACGAAAATTGCATTCTTCCGCCAAGTGGAATTCTGAAGGCCGGCACGCATGCCTTCCTGGAGCGCCCGGTAGCGTTTGATCCAGCCGTCGGCTACGACGCGGCGTTTGAAGTCGTCGTCTCTGCCCTTGCCGTACTTCTGCAGATAACGCTGCGACGCCTCCGCTTCGTGCCAGGCGAGCTTGGCATGCTCGTTGTTCGAAAGGAAGATCACCAGCGGCGGATTGGGGTACCACTGCTGGAGCTTTTTCATCCAAGGGTTGTCCGTTTGGGCCTCGCCAATTTCCCGCCAGGGTTGCACAGGGCCGAAAGGCGAAACCTTCTTCAGAATCCTGCCGTCTGCGGTCACCACATTGGGATTCTCCGCCGCTGGACGGGAAAGATAAGGTTCATCCGACAAACCGCTTTCCCACTGGCTGCCGACGAATGTAATCGGCAGTCGCAACCGGCGCGCTCTTTGGATAGGCTCGCGGTAATACTTGATGAGGAAATTCTCGGGATCCTCTGGGACGTGGCCTGCGCGCGGCGGATGAGCGAACCAAGGAAGCAGATGGTGCCCCTCCTCGATGAGCGTCAATTGATGGGCCGGCCGCCAGCCGGCACAGACTGGACTCCGGAAAATGCCGCAGTGCCAACTGCAAGCCAGCGGAAGCGGACGCCCTTCCCTATCGAAATTGCTCCGCGTGGCCTCAACACGAATGGCCTCCGCCACGGGCGCGTCGTCGTCGGCCGACGTTTTGGGACCGAGCATCGCTGTCCATGCGATGAAGACAGGGACGATCACCAATTGTCGCACGTGTCACGGCTCCTTCGGTTCGCTGTTTGAGTCGCGATGCGGTAGGACGGGGGCAAGAGCCCCATTTGGACTTCCCCCTGCCCGGAAGCGCAGCCGACGTGAACGAGAGGCGTCCCCCGTTACCTTTTAGGACAAAGCTCCCTTGAACGTCGTCCACTGCGTGATCCCTTGCGCTGCTAGCCAGTCGAGCAGTTCGTCGTACAAACTCGTCACCTCGTCGAATTGTCTGCCGATCGAATGGTAGTGCGTGGTGAGGACGCCGTAGGGCCAATCGCCCAGAGCGTCCAAATAATGGGTGATGTCCCGTTTGAAGAGCCTCAGGATCAGCTCACGGTCGCCCGGCGGAACACCTCTGATCGTCAGGTCTTCCAGCGTCGGGATTTCCAGGACCCCGGGCGGCTCTTCGAACGGCCTTCCCGGGTAATCCGGTTGCCAAGGCTTCAGCTTGGGCTTGCGTGTGAGCACGTAGCCCGTCGCGGCTGGGTTGACCGAGCGGCTGGACGAATAACGAATTCCGCATTCGAACATCGCCCGATAGGCATTCGGGCAGATGCCGAAGCACGGTGCGCGGAAAACCAGCGGCCGCTCGCCGAAGGCTTGCTCGTAAATCGCCACCGCTTCGTCGAACTTCGCTCGCAGCGCCCGCACCGTGTGCTCCTTTTCCCATTTCTCACGTTCCCGCTCGTACTGCTCGAACATCTTTGGAGCGTGACGGCGAATACTCTTTTGCGGCACGCCGAATTCCAGACAATGGTGCGTCAGGCCGTGCAGTTGAAAGTCATGGCCAGTCCGGCGAGCTTGATCGATGGCGTCCCTCCACAGCTTATCCTCCTCTGCCCGGCGGTTGCCCGCCTTCGGGACCCAGAAAAACGTGCCGGGAATCTGCTTGCGCTCGAGCCAACGGACGACAGCTTCGAACCGTTCGACCGACTCCCGGTGACGGCCTAGGCCGACATCGTCGCAAGTAAAAATGAACGTGCGTGTTCGCTTGCGCGTCCTCTCAGAAGCAAAGCCGGACGGGCTCTGCGTCAGCCCGATTCCCAGGACCGCGCCGGCGGCGGCCGATGAGGCCGATTTCAAAAACCGACGGCGCGTCGTCAATTTCGGCTTGTGCTGCATCGTT
>JAADHY010000564.1 GCA_013151585.1 Planctomycetota bacterium | reverse complement strand
GAAGAGCTTGCGAAACAGCCCGGCGCGTCCCATCACGTATCCCACCGCTGGGAGCAAAGACAGGACGTCGCCAACGCTTCCCCGACCGTGGGCGAAGTTGTCGATCGCCTGAGCGGCTCCGCCGGCGGTCTCCAGAGCGGTCAGCGCCCGCGCCGCTGTCGCCGCCCGGCCCACCTGACAAGCCGCGCCCGCTCCACCGCCGATGAAAAAGCCGATCACTAATCCAGCTCCCCAGCCCAGCTTGTACGTCAAGCCGCTGCGGTTCACTTGCGTGCCGGTCCAGTCGTGATAGCGGTCCATCATGCCGGCCGTGAAAAAGCTGGCCATGCCGGCCGAAAAATCGCCCACGACATCGATGGTTTGGGAAATCCAGCCGTCTTGGTCGACCAGCCCATGCCACCACCAGTCCCGGCTGAAGACCGTCTGGTCCCCCTGTTCCCAGGCGTCCGCCACCATCTCCCACGCGGGCAACAGATAGGGATTGCCGCTTACGAGCATCATTCCGTAGACCCGATTCCATTTCTTGGTCCGCCGATCCCGTTCCTTGGTGGCGTCCTCCAGAACCTTTTGTTTGTCGCTGTCGGCAGACCTCTTGGTGCGGGCCAGCTCGTTGGCGATGTCCGACACCGCCTTTTGGGCGTCCGTGCGTGCTTTGTCGCTTTGCTTCTTGCGTCGGTCCAACGATTCCTGGATCGACTGTTTGCTGGTCTGCGATTTGGAGCGGAGCTCAGCGAGCTGCTCGCGCGCCTCCGAGACGGCCTGCGTCAGCGATGCCTGAGCGGCGGCTTTCTGTTGTGTCCGCTGAGCGCGGGCCCGACGGCCGGCCTCCCGGACCGCACCGCGTTGTTCGTTTCGGGCCGAGGCGACGTCGTTCTGGGTTGCGGTGACGGTCGCGGACATCTCGGCGATCAAGTCTTGGATCGACTGGCCGACTTCGCTTCGGTCGGCGAGCAGTTCAGTCCGCGAAGACGCGGCGTTGGCAGCGTCTCGGTCGGCCAGGAAGTTGCCGGTGACGTCGCCGTGGGCATACACAGCCGCGTCTTTGGTCGCTTGGATGGTGGCCGAGAGGTTTTGCAGGGCGACCACGGTGGCATCGTGTCCGGCGGAGACTTCGCAGATGCCCCCGCCGCCTGAAGCCGAGGGCCACGCTGTCCCGGTTGACTGGCAACAACGCGCTGACGAGGGAGCAGGTCCTTGCTGCGATCGACCAAGTTTCGCCTCGTTTCACGCACTGGATGCGCACACGCAACTGCAGTAGACTCGTCAGTCGGGGCCGAGAAAGAAATCAACGAGATCTGTCCGGGCGTTCGAACGCTTCGCCGCGCGAGAATCAGTGCCGAGCGCGGATTCGGTTGGAGACGGTTCGTTTGATTCGGAACGCTGGGCGACAGCGTCGATGCCGACCGGTTGTTTCGTGGGGTTACTCCGAAAAGGTCCCGGCGATTCGAGACGCGCAAGGGCGCGCAGAGCTGGAAGGACTTTCCACCAAGTTTGGTGGTCCATTGATCGTGAAGGATAGGGGTCGGAAAAGGAAGGGATGAGGCCTGACAGAAGGCTGAAGCGTTTTGCGACGAGGGCTTGGACGGTCGTGGACGCGGCGAGTCCGGCGTTTGCCGAAGTTTCTGCCCACTGCCTGAACTTGTTCCGGCGAATCCGCCGGCGACGTTGCCGTAGGCTCACACGGTCGCGTCTTCGGTCGCTTGGATTGTGGCGGAGAGATTGCTTTCGCCGATGATCCTGCGGTTGGTTCCGACGAATGACCGTCGCGTCGTTGACATCGTCCAGCGCCATTCGCAGGTTGCCTTTGCCGTCTGAAATCGGCCCAGGGACTTTGTCGAGCGAGGCGCAGACGCAAGGCCGCTCTGGCAGCGGACCTTCGGGGACGGCGACATGAAATCTCCCAACGGAACCCGAACTGGACGAATCGTGTGGGTAATCGCGGCGATTGGCTGTCTGGCATGGGCCGTGGGGCCGGTCGGATTGACCCGCGCTGAAGTGGTGCGTATCGAGATTCGAAAGCGTGAGCCATTCGCCGGGGGTTACGCGTTCCCTCGCACCGGGCCCTACGAAAAGATCGTCGGGCGGCTGTATTACGAAGTCGACCCGGAAAATCCGGCCAACGCGCGCATCACGGACTTGGAGTATGCCCCGCGAAATGGACGGGGCCGGGTCGAGTTCTGGTCGGATTTTTTCCTGCTGAAACCGGTCGACGCCAGGCGCGGCAATCGACGGTTGCTCTACGACGTGCACAACCGCGGTAACAAGCTGGCGTTGTGGACTTTCAACGAGGCGCCGGCGGGTTGCAACGATCCGACGACGCTTGATGACGCGGGCAACGGCTTTCTGATGCGTGAGGGCTATACCATTTTGTGGTCGGGCTGGTGTGGCGAGATCGTCGACGACGGGAAGCAGCGGCTGCTGGCGGGCCTGCCGGTGGCCAGGGATCAGGGAAAGCCGATCACGGGCCCGGCGTACGTGGAGATTTGCGTGGATGAGCCGGTTCGGAGCCGCCCTTTCTTTTGGAGCCCTTGGGGCGTGGCTGCCGCGTATCCCTCGATCCGGCTCGACAACGCCGACGCCACGCTCTGGATGCGGCCTCGACGGTCGGAGCCGCGTGTGGAGGTGCCGCGCAGCCGCTGGGCCTTCGCCCGCTGGAAGAACGGCCGTAAAGTGCCCGATCCGACCAGCTTGTATCTGGAGGACGGTTTTCGGCCCGGTTGGCTGTACGAACTGGTCTACACGGCCACGAATCCGCGTGTGAGCGGGCTGGGACTGGCTGGTCTCCGCGATTGCGTGTCGTTTTTCCGTTTCGCTGAGGCCGACCGCGTCGGAACAGCCAACCCGTTGACCAACGCCATCGACCGAGCTTACGTGTTCGGCATCTCGCAATCGGGCCGACTTGTGCATCATTTTCTTTACGAAGGCTTCAACGCGGACGAGGCGGGACGTAGGGTCTTCGACGGTGCCATGATCCACGTGGCCGGATCGGGCAAGGGGCTCTTCAACACTCGCTTCGGCATGGCCACGGTGTACGGAACGGGCCACTGGGGTGATCTGTATGGCACCGAGTTCTTTCCGTTTGCGCCGGTGCCGCAGACGGACCCAGTGACCGGCCGGCGCGGCGATTCGCTCGCTCGGCTGCGAGCTTCGGGCCATATGCCTAAAGTTTTTTTCGTGCAATCATCGACCGAGTACTGGGCGCGGGCGGCCTCGTTGCTGCATACCGATGTCGAAGGGAAGCGCGACCTGCCGATGGATTCGAACGTCCGCATCTACTTGATCGCAGGATCGCAGCATCTCGGCGGCCGAGCCCCGACGCGTGGCATCTGCCAGTACCGCCGCAACCCAATGCGGCATCGGCCGCCGATTCTGCGCGCATTGCTGGTTGCGATGGACCGGTGGGCCAGCGGACAAGGCGAGCCGCCGCCGAGCCGCTACCCGCGGATCGACAAAGGCACGCTCATCGACGTCGCCACGTTCCGGCAGCGTTTCCCGCACATTCCGGGCGTGCGGCCGCCCGAGGCGTGCTATACTCCGTGCCGCCTCGACTTCGGGCCGCGCTGGCGCAGGGAGGGCATCGCGGACATCCTTCCGCCAAAGGTCGGCCCTGCGTACCGGACACTCGTGCCCGCCGTGGACGCCGACGGCAATGAGCTGGCCGGCATCCGGCTGCCGGACATCGCCGTGCCACTGGCGACGTATACGGGTTGGAACCTGCGTGCGGCGAAGTACGGGGCGGAGGGCGTGCTGGCGGGGTTACACGGAGCGTACTTTCCTTTCGCCGCTACGCGGGCCGAGCGTTTGCGCACGGGCGACCCGCGCCCATCGATCGCAGAGCGCTACCCGACGCACGAAGCGTACCTCACGCGCGTCGCCCATGTGGTGGTGCGTCTGCAGCGGGACGGCTTTCTGCTGGCTGAAGACGCCGTGCAGATGCTCCGCGCTGCGGCTGAGCGTTCCCTGCCCCAGCACGCCGAGAAAGTCCGTTGAATCCGGAGATCATGCCAATAGGCCAGAATCAGGTCGCGCGAGGTGCTTCTGGAACGTCGGAAACGCAAGCTGGCGTGAAGACCCTTTTGTGTTGGCCTGCTGGCGGACGAGGCGGCCGAACTGACGACGGAAGCTGGGTTGACGTGTTCTGGTCTGCTCGTTCTTTGATTGTTCCGTGAGGGCCGTTTCGCGTGACTATTGAGAACCTCCCCCGAAGTCGGATGCGGGGCGGCGCAACGCGACGAGCGTCGCGCAACCCTGGGTACGGAAAGCCGCTGGGTGGAAAAGGCAGAGCCCCAATGGGGCGTTTCACAATTCGGCTCAGCTTCTCGCGCAATACGGTGGGTTCGTGTGTTCTGCGATCGCAAAGCTCTTGCGGAGCGGCAATGACCGCGCTTACAACTGAAACGGTAAATCGACAAGACCAACGAGATTCGAATACGAAAGGACAATATTGATTGAGTCTCTTCTCCCGCGAGCGAAAGAGGGCCCATGAGCGTTGGCGCCGAGATCCGTCGGAGCCATCCTTTCGGTCCGGTTCTGGCTACTATCGGTGCAAACCCGGCTGCGGATTGGCCATTTCGTTACAACAATCCATTGAAACAATCCATTGAAATGTGAGGACGACCATGAGGCGATTTCTATCCTGCCTGCTGTTCGTGCTTGTCTGTTGGGCGAGCTGGTCGAGCGCTCTGGCGCAAGCGACGAAGCCGCCAGCGCCGTTCGGAGCGTTACCGACCAAACAGCATCTCGCCTGGCACGAGCTCGAGTTCTACGGATTCATTCATTTCACGACGAATACCTTCACGGATCGGGAATGGGGCCTGGGCGACGAGTCGCCCCAGTTGTTCAACCCGACGCAACTGGATGCTGACCAGTGGGCTCGCGTGGCCAAAGCGGCCGGCATGAAAGGGCTGATCCTGACGGCCAAGCACCACGATGGCTTTTGCCTGTGGCCGAGCCGCTACACGGAACACTCGGTGAAAAACTCTCCCTGGAAGAACGGTCGAGGCGACGTGGTCCGCGAGCTGTCCGAAGCGTGTCGCCGTCACGGATTGAAGTTCGGCGTTTATCTTTCGCCTTGGGATCGTAATCACCCCGAGTACGCTCGGCCGGCCTATATCACCTACTACCGCAATCAACTGCGCGAACTGCTGACCGGGTACGGCGAGGTTTTTGAAGTGTGGTTCGACGGAGCCAATGGGGGGTCCGGCTACTACGGCGGGGCTCGGGAAACGCGACGCATCGACCGCCGCAGCTACTACGACTGGCCGACAACGTGGAAACTGGTCCGTGAGCTGCAGCCGAACTGCATCCGGTTCAGCGATGCCGGACCGGACATCCGCTGGGTGGGCAATGAACGCGGCTACGGGTACGATCCCAACTGGGCGACGTACAACACCGAGGGGCGCTGGCCGGGGGTGTCCGTCAAGGAATCGCTCTGGCACGGCGACCGCGGCGGCTCCCACTGGGTACCGGCGGAAGTGGACGTGTCGATTCGGCCGGGGTGGTTCTGGCACGCGTCGCAAAACAGCAAAGTCAAGACGGTCGAGAAGCTGCTGGAAATCTATTACGCCAGTGTCGGCCGTGGCTGCAATCTGCTGCTGAACATACCGCCTGACCGGCGCGGGCTGATCCACGAAATCGACGCCCAGCGGCTGACAGAGTTTGGCCGCGTTTTGCGAGCGACGTTCCAAAACGATCTGGCACGCGGCAAAAAAGTGCGGGCCAGCAACGTGCGCGGCCGAGGCTCTCAATTAGGCCCGCAGCTCTTGACCGACGGCGATCGCAACACCTATTGGGCGGCCGACGACAACGTGCGTGAGGCGGAAATCGAAATCGACCTGGGTGGACCGACGACGTTCAATGTGGTGCGCATCCAGGAATACATTCCGCTCGGACAGCGTGTGGAAGCGTTTCAGATCGATGCGCGCGTCGACGGATCGTGGCAGCGAATCGCTGAGGGGCAGACGATTGGTCCGCGCCGGGTGCTGCGTTTCGACCGCGTGACTGCCACCGCTCTGCGTATCCAACTCACGAAATGCCTCGCTTGTCCGACACTATCGGCCGTAGAAGTCTACAACTCGCCCATGTAACGGACCGCCGTCGGGAACAAGATCGACCGATTGAACTGAACAGAAAAGAGTAGCACAGGGTGCGAACGCGTAGAGCAAGCGTCCTCGCTTGCTCTTAAGAGGAGAGAAATCGTGACCAAGAAACGAATGACGCGCCGCAATCTCCCTCATTGGTATGTCCCCGGCGCGGCCCATTTCGTCACTTTTCGCCTCGCCGGCACGTTGCCCCGCGAAGTCATTGATCGGTTGCAGCAGCGAAAGGAGGAACTGCTCAAGGCAAAACGGCCGCGGAAGCTCACACCGGCCCGGTTTCGCGAGCGCGTGCATAAGCAATTGTTTGCTGACTATGACCGCTACCTTGACGCGGCCCAAAGCGTACGGTGGTTGCACGACCCACGTATTGCCGCTCTCGTGCGCCGCAGCTTGTACTACTGGCATGGCCAGAAATATGGCCTAATGAGCTATTGCATTATGCCCAATCACGTCCACGTGTTGCTGCTTCCGTTTGATGTGCCGGCGACAGCGGTCACTCAGACGCACTCGATCGAAGTTGGGGAATGCGCCGACGACGACAGTGCGCTGGCTGGCATTATGCATAGCGTCAAGAGCTACACCGCTCACGAAGCGAACCGGATTTTGCGCCGCTCAGGGCCATTCTGGCAGCATGAATCGTACGACCATTGGGTGAGAGACGAGCAGGAATTGGAGCGGATCGTGCAGTATATAGTCGTAAATCCGGTTCGGGCGAACTTGGTCAGCCGAGCATACGATTGGTACTGGTGTTCGGCCCATGACCGGTTTCTTGCCGACGGGGATGAGTCAGGATGGTTGTGCTGGGATGGACAAAGCGTAGCGTCCCAGTCGAGCACAAGCGGGGACGCTTGTGCTACGAACGCGTAGAGCAAGCGTCCTCGCTTGCTCCGAACAAAAACGGAGATGACATGACCGCGTACCTTTGTGTCATCCGGAAATTGCCTTTCTCGTGGCTCGCGACTGGCGAAGTCTGATGTCGGTACTCCTGCTCGGCGTCGCTCCCCATGCGACTTTGCTAGGGGACGGAATCGCGGAAAACGCGGCGCCAACAAGGGGCACTCCGCCGTTCAGTTCCGATCGATCGGATCCGTACTATTCGCTTGAAGAGAACTCCGAGCGGGCGTCGTTGACCGTGCCGCGGCTCGCGACCATCGAAAATGAACACGCCAGACTCATCGGCAAAACGGGGAAACAAGCTCGCGTGGCCGTGGGGGATTCGGCGTGGGGTTGGACCGTTGCGGTCGTGGCAGGCCACCCCAGCCCGCCGTTGGTCGTTTTGGAGCGTCAGTTTGATCGTTGGGGACTCTTGGCCATTCTTTCGCCGAAAGGCACGACGCTGTTGCGCAAAGCGGTGGGGCGGTTAAACCATATCGCAACGGCATCGATCCTCTACCCAAACGAGTTCCAGCAGGCATTGCTGGCGTCTCGGGGCGATCTGCTCGGCCGCAAGCTGCTCGAGCGCCAGGACGATCCCTCGTTTGAAGCGTGTGCATCGCAACTGCCCGACTTGACAGCTTACACATTTCTGGCGGTTGAAGAATCGGACCGCGCGATCGCCGTCGCTCCGGACGGCCAACTTGGATTCGTGCCGACTCGCTACGGGCGAAAGCGGCTGGAGCCGGTGGTCTTTGATCCGAACTCGCTGCTGCCAGCCCATGGATCGCCCGGGGCCAAACGGGGCTTGGTCGGGGGCTGGCTGCCCGTGATCGACTACGGATTCTTCGACAGCAACAGCCAGCTCGGCTGGGAAGAGATTGCTTTCGCATGGTGGAACCCAGATCGGAAGTCGGTAGACGTGTTTGTTTCGTTGCGGATCGTGAAGCGCGGAGCCACCGAGCGCCGGTACTTTCGAATTGCTCTGGCCAAGGCCCCGGCTGCCGCGTCCGCCATCACCCCGGAAGAGTTCTTCGCCAAATTGCTCGAGCTCAAACGACACTGGGACAGTGTCTTCGCACGCGCGATGCAAGTCACCGTGCCCGAACCGCGCGTTCGGGACGCATGCCGTGCGTCGCTGGTCCGGGCCTTCATCACTTACGACGGTGTGGCCCCGCGCTATGGCGTCGGTCATTATGCCCTCAAACAGCACGCAACCTTCCCGCCGACGACGCTCAGCATGGTCAACGCGTGCAGCGAATGGGGACTGCTCGATCGCGCCGGCCGGTATCTGGACTACTACCTTCAAAACGTTGTCCGGCCGGACGGCACGTTCAACTACTACGGCCCCGCCGTTTCCGAGTACGGACAATTGTTGGACGCAGTGGCCCGGTACGCCCGCCGCAGCGGCCGAATGGACTGGTTCCGGGACCGCTGGCCGATCGTCGAACGAATTGTCGATCGGCTCCTGGCATTGCGTCGCGCCGCCGAGGCTGCGTTTCCCGAAGATGACGTGCGACATGGCCTGATCAAAGGCTCGCCCGAAGCCGATACCCGCAAGGAAGTTAACTTCTACTATTCGGGTAATCTGTGGACCTGCCGCGGCTGGTTGGAAGTCGGCCGGCTGTTGACGGAGACCGGCGACGCAGAGCTGGCCGCACGGGGCCGTAAACTGCTAGCCGAAGCCGAGGCGTTGCGAGCCGACATTTATCGGAGCCTCGAGCGGTCGGTGCGCCGTGAGTCCAAGCCGCCGTTCGTGCCGCCCGTGGTCGGCTTCGACCGCCCATTCAACACGATGACCCAGAACCGCTTCGCCTCCTACACGAACTATCGGTACTGGATCGAGATGGTCTCGTCCGGGTTGCTACCGCCCGAGTGGCACGATGCGATCGTCGCGTACCGGCAAAGTCACGGCGGCGAGCTGCTCGGCACGACCCGCTTCGCCGGCCACTTGGATGACTGGCCCTACGCCGGCTACGCCTACGGACTCTTGCTGCGTGACCGCGCACGGCATTTTCTGCTTGGCTTCTACGGCGACCTGGCCGTGCATCGGATGCGAGGCACGTTCACGGCCTACGAACAGGTGGCAATTCGCACCGATGAGGCCGGCCGGCGAACCTATGTGGCCGACTATTGCGTGCCCGCGCAGTTGGTGACGCCGCTGCTGGCTCGCTGGATGCTTGTTTTCGAGGAGCCCGACGCAGACGTGCTCTGGCTCTGCCGAGCCACACCCACTCGATGGCTCGTTCCGGGCCAGGGTATCGCCGTGCGCCGGGCAACGACTCGCTGGGGCCCGATCCACTTTTCCGTCACGCCTCGGCCGGACGGAACCATCCACGCCCGAATCGAATTACCGAAACCTCGGGAAGGCGCGGAAGGGGAGCCTGGGGACGAAAAGCCGAAGAAGTTTCCAGCCGAGATTCGCCTGCGTCTGCGCACGCCGTCCGGCCAGCCGATCGCCCGCGTCACGCTCAACGGCCACCCGCATCACGACATTGACCGGCAAGGTGAATTCATCCGGATCGTTCGCCCGGCGGACCGTACGCTCGACCTGACCGTGTCTCTTGGGGCGGCGACCGATTCGCAACGCTCGGAGAAACCCTCTGGTGGTGCCCAATCCGAGCAAGGCGCGCGCCCGGCCGTGCCGTAGGTCGTCGAGCCGTGGGGGCAAGTGGCCACTGTGTGGCTGGCCGCCGTGTGGCTGGAGTCGAACGCCGGGAGCCCCTAAGCCATCCGTAGCGGGAGACGAACCGCTCAGCCCGGGCCACTCATCCCCCGTCGCTTTTCGTGGCAGCGAAAGAACCTCGCCACGCGGTCAATGAGGATCGGTAACGCCTGCCGGACGACAGGAAACGTGTGGCCGCCGGAGAGGAGAATCCAATCGGCTTGGAGCCCGCAGCGGGACAGTTCGCGGCGGAAGTTCTCGTTCATGGTCCGGTCGAAGGCTTCATCCGCAGCGATCAACACAATGCGGCTGCCGTGCAGCTTTTCGACCGAATGGATCGGATTGAACCGAGCCCACACGGCCGGGCCTTTGCCGAAGCGTTCCACTGGAACCGGATAGCTTTGGCCGGGCGGCAGACCGGTCCGCGGGAAATCCAAGAGCCCGATGATCGAGCCAACCAGCCCGAACCGTCCGGGACGCGTCTGAGCGAACCGGGGTGCGCCGTAGCCGCCCATGGACCAGCCGGCAATGGCACGTTTCGCCGCTGAATCGCTCAGTCGATACCGCGAGGCCGTCCATTGGATCACCTCGGCCAGATAGCTGGCATATCGGTCTTGAGTGCGAACGGGCGAATCGATGTACCAGCCGTCGTCGCCTTGGGGCAGGATCACAACGAACGGGGCCTGAAGCAGGCTTTCCCGGCACGAGCGGTCGTCGATCAGCGTCCGCTCGTTCCGCCCTCGCCCGTGCAGCAGAAACAGGACCGGCCAATCGCCGCACGTGCGCCGATAGCCTTCCGGCAAGACCGCACAGAAGCCTTTCGTCCGCCCGAGCACGCGGCTATGGAATTGCCCCCATTCGATCCGCTCGGCGATTGTCGTGACACGCACGATCGGGTCGGTCCGCTTGGGTTGCTGAGCCAGAGCGGGGACCGAACACAGGACCGCGCAGACTAACGGTAATCGAAACTTCAACAGGGATTCTCCCGAGAAGCGACAAGTCCACTTCATCGAACGCCTTGGTTCTTCGAGTCTCTCTGAAAATGCGACCGGAGACCTTCGGTCGCCCCGCGTGGCTCGGTCAGGAGACCGGCCACAA
>JAADHY010000088.1 GCA_013151585.1 Planctomycetota bacterium | reverse complement strand
ACGCTCTTGTCAGGGCATGCCGACGAGCCTTCGGCAAGGTGGCCGAAAGCATCACCACGGAGCAGCCCAACGCGTGCAACCATTCCAACAACCGCTCCAGGATAGTGGACATGTATGTGTCATAGGCGTGAACTTCGTCGAGGATCACCGTCTTGCCAGTCAGACCGAACAAGCGTACGAACATGTGCTTGGTTTGCAGGACGGCCAACAGAGCTTGGTCCACGGTCCCGACCGCGAACGGCGCCAGGAGTCCTTGCTTCTTGTTCTGTGCAAACCAGCTTTCCGCAACGACGCCATGGCCGTGCGGATCGTCGTCGGAGTCATTTTCATCGCAAATTTGGCCAGCCTCGAACGATTGACGGCTCAACTCAGCGTCTTGCTGATCTTGGATGAGCTTGCGCGACAGGCGTTGCATTTCGATGTATGCGTCCGAGAGGAATGCCTGACCGTGAAGCAGATGCAAGTTGACTTTGTCCTGAGGATACCGACGCGCCAGGAAGTCGCGGACGCGATCAAACATTTGATTACTTGTTGCCATGGTGGGCAGCGCCACGTACATGCCCCGCTGGCCTGTCGCATGTGTCCAATGATCAGCCAGGTAAAGAGCGGCCTCGGTTTTTTCCTTCGCCCATCGGCGCCTCGATCAGAACAAAGACTGGTTCTTCGAGCCGTCCCGCAAGTTCCACCGCGATCGTTTGCACGCCTCGAGGCGGGAAAGGAAAGAGTTCGCAAAAACCGCGGCGTTGGCTGCGACCGGGGACCCACCCGGTCCAGCCTAATTCATCCTCGAACCGCTTTGCCCTCGGCCTCTTGCGCGTACGCTGCCAGTTCGACGTTTTCTGCACAGGACGGGAAGAGCCGCCTGTTCGAGCCGATCCAGTCGGCCACGCTCGTCAGCCCCGCTAGAAACATGAAGAACCAGTGAGCTTCCTCGGGTGGGGATTCCGGTCGGCCGCTTGGAAGGCGGAGCACTTGCGCCAACGAATCCAGGAGCGTAGTCCGAGCGCGAGACCATCTTGGGCCCCCCAGCACGTCTCCTCCGAGATCGCCGCCGAAGCTCGCCGGAAAGACGCCGTGGTGGCCGCCTACCGCAGTCGCCACGCGACGGGCAAACGTTGCGTCTAATCCAGCCCAAGACTGCGGACCGCTTAGCAGATCCTGAAGCACGCATCGGGTGACCACCCAGTGGGGTTTGCGAGAAAGTTGCGGGACGTTCGGAAAATCAAACCCGCTGCTCTCGAGAGCCTTTCGCGCATCACGGTAGTTTTGTTGCGACGTACCGATGGGACACTGGAAGCCGGGGATCGCCTTACCGATGTCATGACCGCCCACCCAAAACGACAGCCAGCAGCCTGCGATGTCCTCGTTTAGCCTCAGAAGCTTTGCCACTCGTTGTCGGACCCGAGGACCGAGCACGCTGTTCCACATCTGCTTGGCAACCATTGCCACATCGATCATGTGACAAATCAGCGGATGGCGTTCGGAATAGGCGGACTTCCCCAATTTCGCCCAAAAACAGAGGAGAGTTTCTTCTTTCACGTCCAACACTCCGGCAACAACAAAAGTTGGGACGTTGATATCTCGATCGTCCAGCCTGTTGGGTTCGCGCAGCATCCGGCTTGGGCTGGGCTCCTCTGCATGCGGGCGTAGACCGTAGGCCAACGCCAAGCCCATTCCGGTCATTTTTCACACGAGATATCGAATCCACGACGTCGGCTGAAACACCAACCCCAGCGCGTGCCAAATGCTGCAGCCATGGGCTCTCGCCTCTGCGGCCGTCACGGGGCAGTCACTCCAGATCCGGGCCGGCGATGGGCAGACCGCGTTGTTGGCGGGCCTGGTCGGCGTGGTTGAAGGTGCCGTAAAACAGAGCGTTGGCGTCCATCCAGGTGGCCAGCCGTTCGATGTCCTCGCCGGAAAGCACGACGTCGTAGTGGCCGCGTAGAAGCAGGTGCATGAGCGGGCTGCCGCGAGCGCCGAAAAAGTTGGGGCGGCTAAGTGGCTCGGAATTGATCTGGCGAAAATCGCCCGGTCGGCCGCCCCAAGCCGAGTACCGCACGAGCGGGGCCAAGGCATTGTAAGAAACGGTGTAATGGCCTTGCGGCTGGCCGGTCAGCACAATACCGCCGTCCGATCGTTTGGGGTTGTGACAGCGGACGCAATGGCGATCCAGCACTGGTTGCACGAGGATCGGATAGCTGAGCGGTTTGGAGCCGTCCGGACCGGGGCGGATGCTTGAGGGCGGCCGTTGCAGGGCCAGGGCCAACCGCGTCGACGGCGCGGCCTGATTCCGTGGCTCGTGGCACCCGGCGCAAGCCAGCATTTCTCCGGGCTGCAGGTACACGATGCTCCGCATCACTTGGACGGCCTGTCCCTTTTCGTCCAGCACTTGAAACGTCAACGGCTTTCGAGCCGGCACACGGAAGTACGCCGAACCGTCTGGCTCAACCGGCACCGTGCCGAGCACTTGCTTTCCGGGCGAAGCATTGGCGATCCCGACCGCCGGCCAGTTGATCCCCGCCGTCGATTTTGGCAACACCTGCAGGATGCGCAGCCCCTTGATCGAACCGGGCGGCAAAGGCGGATCGGCGTCGTAGACGTTTTGGATAATCACCAACCCGTCGGCCGTCTCGGAGTCGGCTCGCGGCGCCGCAACAATGGCGGGGCGTGGCCGAGGTCGAAGCGGCACAGGCCAGACGCTGCTCAGGTTCAGATCCCGGTAAAGCAGCTCCTTGTTGCCGAAGGCGTCGACGAAATACAAACCGAACATGTTCGGCGGACAGGGGTCGGGCTCACCGACCAACGAATCAAAGCTGTACGCGACTAGGAAGTACTTTTCCGACAGGGGATAAGGACTCTTGTAGCAGTGACCGGGCCAGCGGCGGGCTTCGACCGGTTGTGGCGGCGGGCCGATCAGTCCGGCCGGAGCGTGCCAGCCGCGCGGCGGAACGTGGGTCTCGCTTTCGGGGAAGGGGGCGTCGGGCGTCAACCGGGTGATCGGGCCGGGCCCGTCGACGCCGCGCGTCACGTCGACCAGAATCACCGATCCGGCCGTCATGGCGTGATGTGCGGCAGCGGTGGCCATGACCTTGGAGGAGCCGGGCACCGGCAACGCCTCCCAAATTCCGACCGGATTGAACGTGTTGTTGCCGAAATAAATGGTCGCTCCGCTGCCGTCGGGCCGCGTGCTCCAAAGCTGTTCGTAATAGACCGCGTGCCGATCGACGTAGTCCCAGCGGGTGTAAATGATGCGGCCGTCGTGCAGCACAGCCGGATCCCACTCCTGTGTCTCATGAAAAGAAATCGGATGAGGGTTGCTCCCGTCCCCGTTGACTAACGCCAGCGTGTGGTTCTCGCAACCCTGGCCGGGCCGACCGCCGCAGCGATGCCACCCGCCGCGGCGGGTCGAAATGAAAACGATACGGCCATCGGGCAGATAGCGCGGTGAGAAATCATCGTAAGGACCATCGGTGAGCTGCCGCAGTTGCGAACCGTCAGCCGTCACTTCGTACAAGTGATATCGTCGGTCAGGGTGTCCACCGAGCCCCGGCGGCGCAGCGATCTTGACATCGCAATAGGCAAACAGAATCCGCCGCCCGTCGAACGAGACGTCCGGTTGCATGAAGCTGCCCGCCGGTAGCTGATCGGCCGCAAGCTGTCGGCACCGCATCGATCGCCCGGCCGTTCCAGCACAAACAAGCCGCCGCCCGGTCGAGCGTACCGTCCAGCGTATTGTGTGAGCTGATGGCTGAAACTGGACGGAACCCATTTGACAAACAAAAGCCGCTCGAAACGAACCAGGGGATTGGAAAACACGAGGCGGCGGCGTGTCCAATGCACATCGCGCCAAAGTGACTCCCACTCAGCTTCACTCGCTTGGCTTTTCGTCAAGCGATCGAACCGAACGTGTAGCTCTTGCCAATGTTGCCGCAGTTCGGCAGGCACCGACGCGCGCGACTGCAGATCGGCCAAAAGGGCATCTCCGCGTTGAAGCGTCAACCGAACGGCGGCCTGATAGCTGGTCGGCTCACGCGGCGTGCCGATGCCATCCTGCATCCGCCAGTCCCACTCGATCAAAGCCCGCTCGATCGGCTCGTGCAAGTTGGGCATCGAAGGCCGCGGGCGGTTGCCGAAGTTCGCGGGTGTCACGCTCACAGGCAGAGCCATCCGACCCGTCGCCGTTTGCACCGACAACCGCCGCCAGCGGACCGCGGCCGGCCCGTCTGTGCCGGAAGTCGTGAGCCGCACAGCCGACTCGGCAGAAGCGGTGTCGATCCGCACGTGCAAAGCGCTCGAGCGGTCCGCCGACAGACGGAGCTGACTGCGCTGCCCGCCCGCCTCTAAAGTGACCTCCGCCGCTTTACCGTGAAGTAAGCACACATCTGCGCGGAACTCCGCCGTCCCCCTCAGCCCACGAACAGGCAATTCCATGTCGACCTTTTGTCCTTCCCGGACGCTGACGACGAACGTCCCCGCCTGTGGCATCAGTGCCACCTGCGGACCGCCGTCGTCCCGAGCCACGACGGTAAAGCCCGCGACCGAGTCCGTCGCGGGCGGAGCAGGGCGTCCGTCGAAAAGCATCCGGGCCGGAGCCGTTTTGGCAGGCGTTTCTTCTGCACGAACGCCCTCAGTCGATCGGAATCCGACAGTCAGCGCAAAAAGCAGCATCGAGGCGGCAACAGGAGCAACTGTCACAGACGCTCTTCCGTGTCGCACTGCGTTTAACATTCGGCATCGTCCTGTGTGAGGCTGGATTGCAGGATTTCTGGCGTCAGCCCGCGCTCTTGCGCGTTCTTGCTGACTTGGCGCATCACTTCTTTCAAAGACTCCTTAGACCGCGTGGCATCGCGCAGGCGGAGACTAACCAATAGGTCCAATTTGCGACGCTCGTCGTCTGACGCGGATCGATAGGCATTCGCGACCTCGGGGTCGACAACAACCGTGATCGGCTCTCCAGGCATCGTTTCTTCCCCTACAGCGGGAATCAGACAAACTCTTTGGGCGATCCTTTCTCCAAGAGAGCGCCGAAACGCTCCCGGAAGGGGCACGTCTCGCGTCTTTGAAGAACGTGCATTCGCACGTCGGACGAGCCCCTCAGCGTTCGCTGTCGTGTTCTGACTCCATTCTTCCCAACGACGCCACTTTGTGCAACATGTTCCCGATTCCCGCCGACATCGCTTGTGCCGCCGTGGGCTGGAACGGCGGATAGTCCAGAATCTTTGGCACCACGATCGCCGCATACTCGCCCGCTTGATAAGCACGTGGGTCGGGCAGGTACCCCACCAGACCATCAGCATATCCGACCACGATCGTCTCCGGCAACGGCGAATCGCGCTGGATCACCAACCCGTAAAAGCTGTAAAGCTCCGACGGATGAAACACGAGCCCGACCGGACCCAGCCGCAGCGCAGCCAGCCGGATGGGCAAGTTCGGGCGAGTCCACGGCTTCCTGCTGTTGGCCTGATACCAGTCGCGAGCAAAACCCGCATCGACCCAGACACCGCGGCTGCATTTTTCCGGCTCGCGGCGGTAGGTTTCCAACCATTGCCGGTACAGCTTCAGGTCCAACGGCAAATCCATCGGCCGGCTGACGGCAGCAAGCGTCGGCGACTCGATCCGCCTTTCCGCGGCCAAGGCCTTCTTGATGGCGGCGTAGACCGATCCAGCCGTTTCTCGCGCGTCGCCACGCCATGGCTTGCCCGGGCCGGGGTTCACGTCGCCCGCGTGGCCTTGCAAGTAGCAGGGGTGGGGGACGCCGTCGCTGCGAGCCATTTCGATGACCAGTCCCGGCCAATCGGGCCCGGCCAGGCGATCGGCATAGCAAACCGGATGGGCGCTGAAGTGGTACCAAAGGAGGTCCGGCTTGCCACCGGCACGCTCGAATCGCAGTGTGTGGAGCGTCCGGTCCAGCCAACGATCTGCATCGGTGGCATCGGGGCCGAATTGGTCTTCCGTGCGAAACTTGGGCGTGGTGCGGTTGAAGCTCGCCGCCGAGGCAACGGCTTTGCCGACAAAGATCGCACACGGGGCTGCGTCCGCTTTGGCTCGAGCGACCGCTTGGACGATCTTGCGCTCAACGTCGGCGGCGTAAGCCTGCGGATATTCACCCCATTGCCGCAAGTAGCAAAAGGCCGGCATCGAGTGGGTGTGCGTGGCGCAGAGGTGGACGTTCTGAGCGGGGATGCCGGTTCGCCTTTCGACCGCTCGCTGGATTCGTTCCGCCACGTCGGCTCCGAATGCGCACAGGTCCACCGAGACGATGGCCGTTTGCGTTGGGCCCTGACGCAGCACCAGCGCGCGAGCCTCCGTCGCTTGCCGGACGCCGTCGACCCGGCGTTCCTTGCCCGGCCGGTAGTGGAAGCCGGCCAGCCCGACGCCTTTCGGCGGTGTGGTGTCGACCACAGCCTGGCCCGCCTCGAGCGGTGGATTGCGGCCGGCGCCAGACGCCCGGTGGGCCAGAATCCACGGCGTCCCGAACACCACCCCCGCGGCACGCAGGCCCGTCTTCAGCACCTCGCGGCGTGTTCGGCGTGTGTTTTCCCCGTCGCCGGGAGCTCTAGATCGATCCATGTTGGCCTTCCTCCGGAGATTCTCTGGGGAACCCGGCCTATACTGATCACGTGATCCGTACATGACAGGGCCGGTTCGCTCGGCGCTCATTCGAGATGTTCCAAATCGTCCAGGTCTTTGTGCCGGCCAGCCGCTCGTTTGTTCCGTTTCAGGTGCTCCAGGTCAATGACGTTCACCGCGACACCATCCATTTCATCGGTAACTCGGCTCGGATAGCAGTCATCGAATTCCACGCCCGACACGTTTGTGATAATCTCGATCCTCAGCGGCGGAACCCCCAACCGCACAATCTAGTCCTTCTTCAAGAAAAGCTCGGGGGCAAGATTCGGCACGTCAAAGCCGAACTCTTTTAGAGCAGTCACCAACCGCTGGGCGTTCTCGCGGCTTCTGCGAATCCAAATGTCCATGACTGCAGTCGCACGAGCATACCCATGGTAGGCTACGGCATAACCGCCGACCAACAGGTACTCAATCTGATGAGCGTTGAGCAATCTCAAGAACTCTTTGAAGTCGCTCGGTAGCCGGATCGTAGCCATAAAAGATCTGCCGCATCAATTCGAGGGCTTCCAGCCGCTCCTGAGGAGTTCGGCTGAGCCAGTACGCTTTCTCATCGGACGGGTCGGACAGCGACCCCACCTGGAACACCGTTCGATCGACCCGAGGGAAGCTTTCGGTATTCATGTCACCCAACGTAGAGCAAGCGTCTCCGCTTGCTTGAGAATCAAAAAGGCCCGCAACCAACTGCAAATGATGCCTGCCGGTTGCGCGCATCACCACGCCCAACAAGCCTCAACCGACTCTCCCGCCAGCCACGCCGCGTACCACAATGCCAGACGGACGTCTTCGGGCTTCTCCGGCGTCCCCACTGGACCCGTATCGTCGATTCTACCGTGCCACCTTCAACTTGCAACGTCTTCCGTCCGGTGGGCCTTGAATCGGTGTAAACGGCCGTCCGAACAGGCGACTCGCAATGCGTTCCAGTTTGCAGACTTGAATCCCCGTCCCAGGCATTGCAAGCTGGTGGCGACAGAACGGCCGGCACGTGAGCGCCAGGGGATGGCCGGGCGGCAGGCCCGTGGAGCAGGGCAGGGGGCTTGGCCGGCGGAGCCGAGAGCGGCGGACGACCGAAGATGGGCGGGACGAAGCGCCACAGAGAAAGGAGACACTGCGATGAAGCCTACGCGGCGAGAGTTTGTGGAGGGGGCAGTCGGGTCGGTCCTGTTCAGCTTGCCGGTGCTGGCGGACGAGCAGCGTCGGAGCCGACTGGCTCCGATCATCATGGCTGACCCGGGGCTGGTGGCTTATTGGCCGCTGGACGGGAACCTGAAGGACCGGAAAGGTCGAGCTCCGTTCCACCCGGTCGGAGGGAGCGTCTCTTTCACCGAAAGTCCGACGGGCGGCCAAGCGGTAGTGCTCGAGGGGGGCCGGTTCCTAACGGCCGGAGCGACCGAGCACCTTGATTTGCCCGCGACCAGCATCGAGCTCTTGTTCCGGCTCACCAAACCGATCACCGCCCGATACAACCCGTGTCTGATTGCCAAACGATCGGGGCATCGGGAGACACGCTTCAGCGTACACGTCGACCGGCTCACCATGTTCCTGGACATCTGGAACGGCCACCGCGTTTTTCAGTTCTTGCCGCAGTCAGGTCCGCTGAAAGTCGGCCAATGGTACCACTTGGTCGTCACGTGGCGCGATCGCGACTTGCGCGTCTACGTCGACGGCGTGCGAGCCAATGGCGGCGGGCAGTTCAACGCTGAGGCGCTCGGGCTGCCGCTCCAGATCGGATCCTCGACGCCTCGCGGCCGGGAACAATGCGATTGTGCTATCGACGAAGTGGCCATTTACAACCGGGTTTTAACGGATGCCGACATCGTGCGTCGCGTCGAAGCGGCCGGCTGGGCCGATCGGACCAAGCAGATTCTCGCCGAACGAGAGCGCCTCGCTGCCGAGCGGCGCAAACGGGATGAGCAGAAACGACGGCAGCTCTTGAACGACCCGCGTTTGTTGGCCCGCGGCGAGACCCGCGTTTACCGCGGCAAACATCTGGACGCGATCAGCATGCCCGTCGGCGGCATCGGCGGAGGCTGCCTGCAGATCAACGGCAAGGCCGAGCTGAAAGTCTGGCAAATCTTCGGCAACTTCGAGCCCGTGCAGGTGCCACACAGTTTTTTTGCGGTCCGGGCGCGAACGCCAGACGGCCCACGCATCGTCCGGGCGTTGCAGACCGAACCGGTCGGGCCCTTCGCCCCCATGCAATCGCTCGAGTTTCGCGGCGAGTACCCGTTCGGCTGGTTTGATTTCAAAGACGGCGGTTTTCCGCTGCGTGTATCGCTCGAGGTCTACCATCCTTTGATTCCGCTCAAGGCAAAAGACTCGGCCATCCCATGCGCCTGTTTCAACATCACGGTCCAGAACGCGACGGACAGACCGGTGGAAGCCGCCGTGCTTGGTTCGCTGCAAAACGCGGTGGGTTACGACGGTAAGAGCCCGATCCAGGACCGTTCGTTTGCCGGTTACGGTGGAAACGAGAATCGGCTGCGAATCGAACAAGGGGCGACTCTGCTGCATGCGACGCGCAAGGACGGCGACCGGGGCGGCTCGCAGCGTGAGTCCGTGCCGCAACGCGGCGACATGGTACTCGCCTGCTTCGAGACGGAGGCCACCGGCACGGCAAGCTGGTCGTCGCTTGAGGCTTTGCGCACCGACTTCGCGGACGACGGGGCCCTGTCTGGTCCGAAGTCGGCCGGGCCCAGCCCCGAGGGCCAGACCATCGACGGCGCGCTGGCCGCCTCGTGCACGCTGCAGCCTGGCGAAAAGCGAACGTTCCGCTTTGCCGTGGTCTGGCACTTCCCCGACGTGCGGCACGGTCATGGCGGCTGGAGCCACGACGGTTACATGTACGCAAACTGGTGGCCGAATGCGCTGGCCGTGTCCCGTTATCTCGCGGCCAATCACGGTCGGCTGGCCGAGCAGACGCGATTGTTTCACGACACTCTTTATGCGTCCAACCTGCCTCGCTGGCTGATCGATCGGATGATCGCGCAGGCGGCGGTGCTGACGAGCAAAACCTGTTTCTGGGCGGCCGACGGCTACTTCGGCGGCTGGGAAGGATGCAACGCCAGCGGCGGCTGCTGTGGTGGCAATTGCGGGCACGTCTGGCATTACGCGCAACTGCACGCGCGACTGTTTCCCGAAATCGGCCGCCGGATGCGCGAGCAAGCTCTGGACGCCGAGGCGCCCGACGGAGGCATCCCGTTCCGACAGCCGCGCGGCAAGACCGCCTGCGACGGTCAATGCGGCGACATTCTGGGCGCGTATCGAGAACATCTCTGCAGTCCAGACGACCGCTGGCTGCGGAAGTACTGGCCGAAAATCAAGGCGGCCATGCAGTACGTCATCGCCACGTGGGACGCCGACGAAGACGGCGTCCTGGCCGGCCCGCAGCACAATACGCTGGACGGGGAGCTGGGCGGCAGTTCGTCATGGCTGGGGTCGCTGTATTTGGCCGCCTTGGCCGCGACCGAACGCATGGCGCAACACGTCGGCGACGTCCCGACGGCCGCCCGCTGCCGTCGCATCCGGCGGTCTGGCCAAAAGAAGCAGGACGAGGCCTTGTTCAACGGTGAGTACTACATCCAAGTTCCGGATCCGGTGCCGCGCGAAGACTACCTCGACGGTTGTCACATCGATCAGGTGCTCGGCGAGTGGTGGGCGGCGCAGGTGGGGTTGCCGCGGGCGTATCCGCTCGAGCACGTTCGGTCAGCGCTGCAAGCTCTGCTGCGGCATAACTTCCGCGGCGATTTTCACGGGGTGCTTCAGCGCCCGCGCAAGTTCGTCGATGAGGACGACGCTGGCCTGCAGATGATTTGTTGGCCGAAAGGGAACCGGCCGACGCACCATATGCGTTACGCGGACGAAGTGATGACGGGTTTTGAATACTCAGCGGCCGCCGCCATGGTCCAAAGCGGGCTCTTGAAAGAAGGCCTGATGGTGGTGTTGGCCGTGTCGGACCGGTACGACGGCCGGCTGCGCACGGGGCTGGCCGGCGAAGGCCAGGGCAGGGCGGCCTGGGGCTACAGCGGCAATCCCTTCGGCGACGACGAATGCGGCAAGTTCTACGCCCGGCCCATGAGCGTCTGGTCCATGCTCTTGGCTTTGCAAGGCTTTCAGTACGATGGAC
>JAADHY010000086.1 GCA_013151585.1 Planctomycetota bacterium | reverse complement strand
CCACATCCTGCAAGGGTTTGTCAAAGTCTTCAAGGGGTTGAGCCGGGCGCTGCAGATCATCCGCCGCAGCCGAGGCAAACAAGACGCCGCCCAAAAGTTGATGGACACGTTCGGCCTGGATGAGGTGCAAGCCAATGCGGTCTTGGAACTGCAGCTCTATCGCATTTCGAAACTCGAGATCGACCAGGTGTTGGCCGAGCTGAAAGAGAAGAAGTCCGAGGCGAAGCGGATCGAAAGAATCCTGGCGTCGAAGGCCCGGCTGTGGAAAGTGGTGCGGACGGAACTGGAAGAGCTAGCCGATCGGTTTGCCGATCGGCGGCGTACGTCTCTTGGATCGTCGGACGAGATTGCCGAATTCGACGCTCAGGCTTACATCGTTCGCGAGAACACGAATGTGGTTGTCACCCGCGAGGGGTGGATCAAGCGAGTGGCCCGGCTGAGCAACGTGCAAAGCACGCGAGTCCGCGACGGCGATATGGTTTTGGACGTGCAGCCGGGCAGTACACTGGACAACGTCGTCATCTTTTGCACCGACGGCGTGGCTTACACGCTGCCCATCGATCGCGTGCCGCCGTCGTCGGGGTATGGAGAGCCGCTGTCAAAACATGTGCGGCTAGGCGATGGCGTTCATGTGGTGGCCGCCGTGACGACCGACCCTCGATTCACTCCGGAAGACTTTCGCGTGCGCGGGGAGCCGACGCCTGGGCCGCACCTGTTCGTCGCCACGGCGCTAGGGCAAGTGCTGCGGATTTCGCTCAGCCCGTTCCGTACGCCCTCCACGAAGGCAGGACGCAAATATTGCCGACTGCGCAAAGGGGATCGTGTGGTGTCCGCTCAGTTGATCCGCGACGCCAAGACCGTCTTCCTGGCGACTCGGCAGGCGCGGATCATCCACTTTCCCATCCGCGAAGTCCCCGTGCTGGCCGGGCCGGGCAAGGGCGTTCGAGGAATCAAGCTGGCGGCGGGCGACGAAGTCCTCGGCGCAACTCTGCTAGCCCGGCCGAGCGACTGCCTGCGCGTCCGAAACAGCAATGACCGCGTCTTGACCTTCGGGCAGATGAAGTACAACGTCAAGTCCCGTGGTGGTAAAGGCATCAAGACCAGCCACCGGACCGGATTTGAAGAAATCCTCCGACCGGACATTGAACTCGTAGATTGGAATCAGGTAGAAAAAGAAGGGATGTAGAGGGCGGAAACGAGAAGGCAGAAGATGGGCAGGTGAATGTAAGCACGCTGTAGCTTCCGGCTCGTCCTTTCCAGCTTCCGGATCACCGCCTCACACCGCTGACGCTCCTCCTCGGCCAACCGAACGATGGACTCTTTGTGCAAGTCCACCCTCCCTGGCTAGACATCTTAGCCCACCAATGGAGCGATCACGCGCATCTGGCTTCACCGACTTCGGTCAATCTCCACTTTTCGCCGCGAGGAAGCATTCGGTTGGCTCTGCCCCTGCGCGCCCCGCCCTCGGTCCCGTCCTATCAACCTGTCTCAGGCAAGAAAGTCGGCAAGACGACCCCGCGCGGTGGCTGGGCCTCGCCGTGGACCTGCGCCACGTGCATCTCGCAATTGCGAGCTCCCCACGAGTACAACCGCTGCACCAAATCCTTGCACGTCACAGGGACCAGGAAAACCGGCATGCGACCACGATGTTGGTTCAGTTCGGTATGCATGAGGGCGGCCGCTTGATCTTGCGTCCGAGCGACTCCCGGGCCAAGCATGTTGCAGGCCTGGGAGCCACACGAGACCAAGAAGCCCTCGAGCCCGCCGCCGGGCGCATCGATGACCGAGACGTGCCAGAAACCCTCCTCGTTGCGGATGAAGTAGCGATAGTCGCTCACGCGCGTGATGCCGGAGACTTCTTTCTCGATGGCGGCCATCGCCTCGACGTCGTCCCGCGTGGCCTCTCGCACGGGGATCCCGGCCGGTGGTTCCGCTGTCAGCCCCGACTCCGGGACCTCCAAATACATGTCCTGAAACGTGCAAAACGGGACGAAGCCAGCGCGGGTGTACAAAGAATACGAATCCAAATTGAAGCAGCTCGATACCAAACGCACCGGCTTGCCCTGGGCCTGCGCCAAGTCGATGATCCGTTGTAAGATCGCCCGAGCGACTCCGCGACCGAAATGATCCGGGTGCGAGTTCATGATGCCGAGCGACACGTGCGTTTCCCTCGGATGCACAAAGCACGAACCAATGATTTGACCGGTCTGATCGTCCACCGCGACAATTCCTTCGCCCGGGTCGATTTTCTGATAGACGTCGAACATCTCAGTTGGAACCAGCTCGTCGCCTTTGAAAATGCGGTCCCGACCGATCGACTCGTAGTAGCGGTTGGTCGAGTGATAGATCAACCGAGCGATCTCTTCTCGATCTTCCGGTCTCATGTTTCGAAGATGAAATCCGCTCATCGAAGCAGCTCCTCGTTCCTCATCTGGCATTGGTCATCGGGCTCTGTGGAACCGACTGACGTTTTTCCGTTACGGAGGCACCCACGGCGTCTTCTGGCCGAACCACGTCTCGGTATCTCGGTACTCCATGTACTCGACGACGACGCCGTGCTTATGGATGAACACCACGCGTGCGAAGTCGGCCGGATCAAACGGGCCGTAAATCACCTCCTCCCCTGCGATCGCGGCCTCCAGGTCGTCCACCCGGTAAGCGATGTGCGGCATGTTCCACAGCTTCCATTCGGGTGTACCCGGTTCGAGCTCCGGCTTGGTCTTAAACCGCAAATACTCGATACGCTGTGGATGCGTGCGCGGATTAGTCACCCAACACTCGCTCTCTGGGACCCAGAACTCTTCCGGCCGCGGCTCGTCAGTCGGAATGCCGATGTGGTCGAATTGCAAATTCACGCTCATCAGTCAGCTCCCCGGTCATGTGTCTGCAACGGCTCATCCAGAGACGGCCTGATTTGGCGGTGTCCCGGCAGGCAATACCGAGCCCGCCGCCGACTGTCGCTCACTATACGCCCGAGGCTTCCGACGTCAACCGCAACGTAACTGTTTGCGGGCTTGAAAGCACTGTGACGATCGGTAACGAGAGTCCTGTGGCGCTGGTCGTGGTTGTCAATTCCTGTCGGACCTTTCGCGGTTGTCTCACGGTCAACCGGAGCCAGCCCTGGGCACGGTGCTGACTCGTCGATGCTGACAGGATCGAACGCGGGCGTGCAACCCAGACCGCGTCCCGCGTGCGGGAAGGTGGGGCGATGCTCCTGTCCAGCCGCGGCATCGACTGAAACTCGACCAGCCAGACTTCGCCGAATCCACCGGGTTCTTCGTGGCAAGCGCACCGGACCGTTCAGGTTTGCCGATTTCGGTTCCCCTCAGGAAAACGCTGCAAGTCGCCGCACACGCCGCAGGGGCGCTTTGTCGATGGAGGCGATCCCCGGGACGGGCTTGCGGATCGCGCGGTCGAATGCGATGATGCGTGGGCAGGTGTCAACACGAGCGCGGACTGCCCGCAGAGACGAGACCTCCGGAAAGCACAATCGCTTCCGCGCACGACTGTAGCGGCGTGAACCGCTCACGCCGGATGAGTGGGACCGGCTCTGTTGCGGAGCGACGTCATGAAGAAAGTCTACGCAGCCGCCACCGTGTTGATTCTGGGCTTCGCTTTTCTGGCGATGGCCGCTGAACCTGTCCCCCGCCCGGCCGGTACGGCCGATCAACAGTTCCAGAAGTTGGCCCAGCGGTATCATCAGGTCTTGTCGCAACGGCCGAGGAAAGGAACGGCCCTCGATCTGCTTTACCGCCATTACCTCGATGCCGGCAAGCTGGACGAGTTGGTCGCGCACTACGAACGGCGGGTTCGCGAGGAACCGAAGGACGCAGGCGCCCAGATCATCTTGGGACTAATCTGCGAGCGACGGGGGCGATTTCAACAAGCGCTGGAGGCGTTTGGCCGAGCGGCCAAGTTGGCTCCAGACGATTACTATCCCGACTATGCTGCGGCCCAGCTCTTGGTGCGGCTCCATCAGGATGAGCAAGCGATTGCGGCCTTTCAACGAGCGCTCGGCAAGAAGCCGGAGCGGAACGATTTGATCCAGACCTTGAAGACCCTGGGACGGGTTCACCTGCACCAGGGCGATCGGGATTCGGCTCTGGAGGCCTGGGAACGACTGGCGGACACGTTTCCCGAAGACGCGATCGCCTTGCAAGAGCTCGCCGAATTGCTCGCTCAAGAAGAACTGTTCGACGAAGCCATCCGTCGATACCAACAACTCGCCCGGTTGGCCAAAGGCGATTTGTACCGGCAGTTGCTGGCCCACATTGAGATCGGCGAAATTCAAGTGCGGCAGGGCAAGCTGCAGACGGCCATTCAAACCTTCGGTCGCTGCTTGGATCAGGTCAAGCCGAACAGTTGGCTGGCGGCGGACATCCGGCGGCGGATCGAGGCGATCTTTGTGCGAGCCGATGATCGAGTGGGGCTGGTCGCGTACTACCGAAAACGGCTGAAGGCGCATCCGGACGATCTCGAGTCGATGGTGCGGCTGGCTGCGGCGTTGGCTCAGCTCGGCCAAACCGATGCTGCGCTTGAGCAGTATCGATCAGCGATCAAAGTCGCGCCCAGTCGCGCCGACCTCCGCGAGAAGCTTATCGATGAGCTGACGCGTCAGAAGGACTATCCGGCTGCGATCGACGAGGCTCAACGCTTAGTAAAACGAGAGCCGAACAACGTTGACTACCTGGAGCGCCTAGGCCGGTTGTATCTGGATTCCGGCCAGCCGGACCCGGACACCGCGGCGGATCAGGCGCTTCAAGTTTGGAAGCGGATCGCTGAAGTCCGGCCGGAAGACCCGTTGGCGGCCGTGCGCGTGGCGGAATTATGTCGGGAGGCGGCCGGCATCGGCTCGCGATCGACGGGCAACGCGACGTCGAACCTCTACCAATCGCAGTCGCAAACGCCGCTCGGGGAAGCGGCACTGAAGTATTACGCCGAAGCGGTGAGCCGGGCGCCCGACTTGCCGCAGTATCGCGAGTACTACGGCGAGTACCTTTTCACGATTGGACGAGACGACGAGGCCGTGGCTGCTTGGCGCCAAATCGCCGAAGCTCCGCGCGACACGGTGGAGAACTTAAAACGCGTCGCCCAGATCCTTTCGAACGTGGATCGACTGCCGGAAGCCGTTCAGACTGCACAGCAGGCGATCCAGAAAGACCCCGACCGGTACGACCTGCATAAGCTCGCGGCTGATTTGCTGACGCAACAAGAGCAGTACGACGCGGCTTTGAAACAGGTTGCCGAAATGGAGCGGTTGGCCGATGCGCCTTTCTTGCTCGAACAAACGCTGCAACAGCGCGTGGCGATCTATCGCGCGGCGGACCGCGTCGCCGAAGAAATGGCCAAACTGGATCAAGCCCTTCGCTCGGGAACGGCTTCGGTGCGCGACGCGTGGTTAGCGGCGATGCTGGCGTCCGCCGAGCGCCGCCCGGCAGAGGCTCTGGCCCACATCAACCAGGCGTTGAAGAAAAAGCCCGACGACGCGCTGCTTTTGCAATTCAAGGCGGAAATCCATCAGCAAGGGGGCGACCTGGCTGGAGCGGCCGAGCAGTACCGCCGATTGGCCCAGATTGACCCCAAACAACGAACGCGGCACTTGACGCAAGTCGTCAACCTGGAGTTGGAACTCGGTCGTCTGGAGGCGGCGGTGAAAACCGCCGAACAAATCGTGCGATTGACACCGGGAAATGCCGAAACCGCTCAGTTACTGGCGAACGTCTACTTCCGTTCTGGGCAGGATTCCAACGGGCTCGACGTCCTGCGAGCGGCTTTGCAGGCCAATCCCCGCGACCGCGAAATGCGATTGCTTCTGGCCCGTCGCCTGACGGAGCGGCGGCAAATCGACGAAGCGATCGAACATCTTTGGCGAGCGTTCGAACTCTCTGAGGCGCGCGACGACAAGTTGGCCGTCGTCGCCGAGCTCGCCCAGCAGTACGGCATCGCCGGACGCACCGAAGAGCTAATCGCTCGGCTGGAACAACTGCGGCGCAGCCAAGAAAACCCGGTCGGCACGACATTGTATCTGGTGGAAGCTTACACGCAGTCGGAGGACTACGTCAGTGCTCGGCGTGAGCTGAACGCGTTGCTGGCCCGGCGCCCTGCGGACGCGCAAGTCTTGGGCCAGTTGGTCAGCCTGTCGGAACGGCTGGGCGACACGGAGGCTGCTCTGCGATACCAGCAAAAGTTGGTCGCATTGTCCCGGACCCCACAAATGCTCGATCGGCTCGCCCGACTCTACGAAAAGGCCGGCGATCCGGACCGCGCCCAAGCGATTTGGCTGGAGATGGTGCACAAGACGAAAGACGAGACGGCCGTTTTGCTGGCTGTCGATCGCGCCATGATCAACGCGCAATATGGCCAGGTTTTCGCCATGGCCGAGCCGCGATGGGCGGAGCGTCCGGACGACTGGCGTTTCGGCTGCCGGCTGACGATGGCTTACTGGTACGCGAAAAGGCGAGAAACGGCGTGCCGGGTCGCCCGGGCGATTCTGGCCCTGCCGCCCAGCAGCAAATACCAGAAAGATGCGGCCGCGAAACGGCAGACGCGAGCCGTATCGGTCCTTCAGAGCTATTCGCCCATCCTCATGCGTGTCGTTTGGCCAATGCAGCTTCGGGCCTCGCTGGCGAGCAGCCGCCCCTTACGCTTCGGACGTTCGGGTTGGCAGCCGCGGTCGCTCCTCGACGCTCAACTGCTCGCCGCGATGATCCTTTATGAATCCGCCCGTCTCGAGAACAAAGACCAGCAATACGTGGAGGAGTTACGGCGACGGGCCTCGTCCGATTTGCAAGCCCTGCGGCAGCTCGTGTGGATTCATCTGTCCGAGCGAAAACTCGAAGGGCTGGAGCCGCTGTTGGAGCAATGGGTCGCCCAAAGCCCGGAGGATCCCGAGCCACGGCTGGTTCGGTTCATGGTGCCGTTCGTGAGCGCTGGTGGTCCGGCCGGATTGGGCGACAAGGTCCAGCACTTGGCCACGATGAAAACGACCTACGAATGGCTCGTGGCGCATCGGCCCGCCCTGGCGCGGGCGGTGAGCGTGCCCTACGTGCATGCGCTCGCGTCAGCAGGTCGGAAAGACGAAGCCGCGAGC
>JAADHY010000603.1 GCA_013151585.1 Planctomycetota bacterium | reverse complement strand
ACCAAGGCCAGCGGCGCGAAAGTGACGCACGTCTTCAGCAAGCCGGGCCGCTACCGGCCGGTCCTGAAGGTCACCGACTCGCACGGAAACGTCGACTATGATTTCGCGCGGGTCACGGTCGCCGATCCGGACATCCCACCGGGCAAACGCTGTTACCTGCATGCGGCGTACTGGCCGACGTTGGGAATTCGAGCGGGCGATGAGGTGACGTTCTTGGTCCGGTCCTTCCGGTTCGAGCCGCGAGAGGGAGAGGAGCTGTGGGACTTTGGCGACGGCAGTCCGCCCGTCCGGACCCGCTCGGACGGCTGCGTCGATGCACACAATAAAGACGGCTACGCCCAGATCACGCACCGGTTCCAGAAGGCAGGCCACTACATCGTCTCCGTTCGCCGGATCAACTCGGATGGCCAGATGGCGGTCGACAAGTTGGACGTCCGCGTCGCCCCGCCCTAAGTGTGCGCTCGTCGCGGCCAAAGCGTGATGAGATTGACGAGACTCAGGCTTCCGCAACGGTGGGAAGTGCTCCGTCGCCATAGAGCCTGGCAAAGCGGCTGCGAGAGCACGTGGCCCGCGCAATTGCGGCGATGAGAGGCGTGCGACGAACTCGGGAATTGAGTCAGGCGGTTCGGGCAACGGCACCGGAAATAACGCTTCGATTCGCTCGGACGCTTGGCGACGGAAGGCCTCCGCATCTCTAAACCACGTAGGAAGTCTCAGCGCAAAAGAAAAACCCGGAGTGGGCCTGTAAGCCGGGTTCTGTCGAGAGCGGTCATTTCTCTGGGACGGCGGTTACCCGCCGCCTCAAGCGACCTACCCGAGGGTCAAACGGGCCGGACCAGCCCGCGGCGGCGGCAAGTCGTGGCGAAAACGCCAAGGCGCGCCGCCGCACTCCCCTCTGCTTGGTCTTGCTCCGGGTGGGGTTTGCCGAGCCAGGCCGGTCACCCGGCCTGCTGGTGAGCTCTTACCTCACCGTTTCACCCTTACCTCCTCCCAGCACCGGTCCCGCAGGCCGTCCTCCGTGTCCGTGCCGAAGCCTGTCTTGGCTCTGGCAACGGCCCGCGGGACCGGTGCTGGGCGATCGGCGGTCTGTTCTCTGTGGCACTTTCCCTAGCCTCACGGCCGGTGGGCGCTACCCACCACCCTGTCCTGCGGAGCCCGGACTTTCCTCCACGGCCGCCGGCTCGCTTGCGCGCCCGACGCCGTGGCGACCGCTCAGCCCACTCCGGTTCCGCCGTATCATTCTATGCACGAGCTACTCCGAGGACTACTGGCGATAGCTCCACACGTGGGCGTCTTTTTCGAAACTGGCTGCCGCAGCCAGCCACTGTCCTTCTGGAGAGAAAAGAAGCCGTCGGATTTCGCGGGTGTGGCCGCTCAACACCACCAAAGGGGTGATGGACTGGACGTCCCAAACCGACACGCGTCCGGAGCGCTCGCCTAAAGCGAGCATTTTGCCGTCCGGTGAAAAGGCCGTCGCGGTAATCCGCAGCCCTAGGCCGAGCACATCCACAACCTGGCCGGTGTCGACACGGATCAGTTGGACGCCACCTCGCACGTAGTCATCGCGTCCGACAGCGACGAGGTTTCCGTCGAATGACAGCGCGCCACATGTGACGCCGCTGGCCAGGTCACGATGTGCTTTCGTCTGCAGGTCGACGACCCGAGCCGTGCGGTCTCCGATGACGACAAACAGGCCGTTTCCGTCGGGCGTGTATTGCATCGTCTGTATCGCCGCCCGAAACTTCTTCACCAACTGGCCGGGGCCCTTGTGCGTTCCGGGCCACGAACCGATGACCCCGTCGGCGTATCCGGACAGCAGCGTTTGCCCGTCGGCCGACCAAGCCAGCGATGTGACTTCGCTGCGCGTCCTGGGAATGTACGTACGAGGCTTATCCCGGCTGGACCCGCGCATGCGGAAAACGAGTACCGCGCCCTGGTTGGTCCCGACGGCCAGCAGAGTGCCATCGGGCGAGAAGGCCGCGCAGGTCAGCGACATTCGGCACGGGAACTGTCGATACAGGCTTCGCTTCCGCAGGTCCCACACTTTTAGGGGCGGCTTGTTAGACAACTCGCGACCACACGTGGCTAGGCGGTAGGGATGGGCTAGCGAGAAAGCCAATCCGGATGTCTCCAGCCCGCCAGCCGACACCGTTGACAGTGGCCGGGTTGCCTTGACCTTGGCGAGCGGGTCGGCGGCGGCTCGAGCGCCGCGCGTGAGCGCGTCGCGCACGGGCAGCTTGGTATCGGCGATGGCGAGCTCCGGCGGCTTCTCGAACACACAACCGGGCAGGCGAGTCCGCTCGATCGCCTTGGCCAGTTTGTCCCACAGCCAGCGACGATCCCTTTTTTCTTCTTCGCGAGTGTATTTCTGCCCTCGGAACAACAAAGCTCTCTCTTCGCGCGAAAAGGCCTGCGCCCAGCGAACCGCGCCCGTTTCATCGGCAATGACCATCGTGCATTCCAGACGCAGACGCGGTCCTCGTTCCACGTCGAAGAATAACGGCGAGGTTTCGCGCGGAGACTCCGGTGATGCCTCGATGCGGCGGATGCGAGCAGTGATCGCCAGGGTCAGCGGCTGACCCGGTTCGATCGATATCTTTTGCAGCCCCAATTTGTGGCCGACGGCTCGCGCGACTCGCCAATCGAATGATCGGCGGAGCTCCGCATCACCGATCAGGCGCAACTTGAAGCTGATCTTGCTGCCCGGACGAAGGATTAAGTCACCCAGCGGTCGACTGGTCGCCGGCCGTGCCGAGACAAATCTTGCGGAAGATGACGAAGATGACGAAGTGGTTCGGCGTCCCGTGTCTGCGGAGACTCGCTCAGAAGATCCAGGCGAAGAGCGAGGGGAGGAAATCCGAGGGCGGCCAGCGGCCTGAGAAAACCCGGACGCGGCGAAATGGGAATCAGGAGACCGCCGCGCGGACGTCGCCTCATCCGAACCCCCGCCGCCAGAAGAAGTCAACTTCGGAATGTCCAGCGCAATCAAGCGGCCGTCGCTGACGAACCACTGTCGACCGTCTGGGCTCGATCCCGGCACAAAAACAACCGCGTCCGGCGTGTAGGTTCGCAGGATCTGTCCATTGGTCGCGTCGACGGCGTAGCAACCCACCATCAGTCTTTTTGCGTCGCACCAGAACAATGGGAGGTCGAGCCAAGCTGTCTCGCAGCCCGGATCGTCCGCCGGCTGCCACGGAAAGGGCCGATGCCAGAGCAACTCGCCCGTTTCCAGATCCCAAGTCATGAGTTGGTCGGAGGGAGCCATGGCGTACGTGGTGAAGAGGCGTCCGTCGTGCGACACTGCCGCTCCGAAAACCCAAACCTTGTCCGTGTCTTCGGGAAAGAGCTTGGGGATCGGCAACCGACCGCGCGGCTGCCCTGTGGCCGTCTCCAAGAACCAAAACGCACGCTCTCGGATCAGAGCAACGTATTTGGCACCGGGTGTCAGCACCAGCGGCGGACGGCCTTTCGTCGATATGGAATAGACGGCGCGGCACTCCGGAATCTGCCAGAGCATCAGCCGTCCGGCGTCGTTCAACGTCAGCAGTCGATTCGCGTCGACGAAAGCGGCCGCCACCGGCACGGCCGCGGTCAGAGTCTCTTCCGCATACGGCTCCCACCCGACGAGATGTTTTCCGTCGTCCAAGGAATAGACATCCAGACGCCGTTGGCTGCTGGCGGTTTCGCCGTGAGGCACTGCAAAGTCGAACCGTACGGCGGCCAAGCGGCCGTCGGGTGACAGAGCGAGCAGTTCCGCTCGTCCGGGCAGTTCAATCGTGCTTACGATTTGTGACCGAAGCAAATCTAGCGCGATCAATTTGGCTCGACTGCTGGTCTCCTCTTCGGCCAGCAAGGCCACCGCTCGGCCGGCGGTCGGCGTTGAGAACAGCAACTTTCTGGTGTCTTCCCAGTCGTTCCATCTGACAGATAGGGGCAGTAGGGGACGTTCGGCCCCGGTGGTGGGATCCACCAGCGGCTGCCAGGCTGGCGCTGTCTCGGGCAGCTCAACTGCGGCGACTGCGGCCGTGTCGGCGGGCTTTGCCGCCGGATAGGCGGCGCCAACCTTGCGAATCTCCAGCTCCGAGCGATCATCGACGGCTACCAATCGGGGCGGCCATTCAGCATCTTGAGCGGCTTGAGCCGCGACCTCGTAGATCTCTTTTTCCGACAGCGGAGCCAGTTTCAGTCGGACCCAGCGCGCTAGCCGGCCTGATGTCGGCGACAAGTCGACGGACATCGGCAACACCGCCTTCGTCTCGTCCCGCGGCACGAAGTAAGGAATCAGAACCCGAAGCAGTTTTTTTCGAAAGGTCTGGAAAGAATCGTCGCGTGCTTTCGCTTCGTTCGGTTCGCCCTTGAAGTAGGCAAACGATTGGCGATGTTCCAATTCGTACGACCAAAGAGTGCGGCGGCCATCCGACGTCCGCCACAGCAATTTGACTGCGATATCAGTCGCGCGTACTTTCTTGCTCTTGTATTTCTGCCTTTCCCGTTCGATCTCCTCTTGGCTCACCCGGCGCGACCAAAGCGATGAGAAGTCCAAATCGATGTCCGTCACTTCCATAACGACGCCCGGCTTTTCGTTGTAGACGACTTGGAGCGTGGCGGGCTGATTCTGCGCGACCGTCAACCCGGCGACCCGAAGCCGCTGTTCCAAGATGGTACGCAACTCTTTGGCCACCTTTTCTTCCGAAGAGAAACGCACGCTCTCTACGTCGATCGCCAGGCTGACCGCTTGGCCGGGACGCACCCAACCAGCGTCCGTCTTTGCAAGAAGCTGCTGAGTACCGCGCAGAGGATCCAGGGGCAGTTCACAGCGGTAAACGACGTAGTCGCCCCCGCACGACATCAGAGCCGCAACACTGCCAGCGTCGACGAAGCCGTAAAATGATGCGTTCAGCGCTTTCCGGACAGACATCTGTGCCAAAACCCATCCCGTTTTGGGATCGACAAGCCACCGACGAAAACACAACAGTGCGCTGTCGTCGGGAGCCCAGACCAGCTCGTTCTGTCGGGACGTCACTGGCGCGCTAAGTGGCTTACTGAGCCAGAACTGGGACAACATCCGGCCGGCCTCTACGTCCCAGCAGATCACCCGAAAGCGATTTGGGTCCAAACTGCCGTAAGACAGCAGAGCCGCGAGCTTCGTGCCATCATGGGAAAACCGGAGTTGCAGGTGATGCAAAGATTGGAGGTTCTCGGAAATGCCGTTGCTTCCCGAAGATGGCACGGGGATTTGGCCGACAAGTGCGCCGTCCCGCTCCAAATCGTGCACGTAGATTTGGCTGCCGACCTGAAAAGCATAGTACCGCCCTCCGGGGCTCACCGCGTTCCGATTGATGGCCTTTGCGGTCGTAGGTTGGAAGGCATTGCGGAACTCAGTGGACGACGTCAGCAGCCATTGTCCCATCGGTTCGAACTTGGCCAAATCCCACAGCTCGGCCACCGCGCCCTGACCTTCCCGCCATCCCACTGCGAGCAGTCGGTCTGAAGGAAGGAAATGGATGGCGGTACGAATCGGTAGAACCAGCGAGCGGCCCGAATCGGACAGCGACGTGACCTCGATCCCGTCGGAACTGTTGCCCGACTGCAGGTCGGCCGTCTTCTGGCCGGCCAAGTAACGCGCGTCGGGACTGACAGCGATTACCTCGCGCCACCCGATCGGACGGTTCAGTTCCGCAATCTTTCGGCCAGTTCGCAGGTCCAGAATTTGCAATCGCAAGGCTTGGGGAAACGGAGCGTCCGTCAGCACCGCCAGCCAAGGCGTTTCCGGGAAGATGTGAACGACGGACTCCGATTCCACTCCCAAAACGAAATGTTCGGCACGGCCTGTCTGCGGCTGCGCCCAGCCTTCTGGAGCCGGGTCCGGAGACACCGACCAGACTGTCGGCTCTGCCGGGACAATTGTTTCCGTCGCTTGCGTTGTTTCCGTGGCTTCCTGTCGTGCCAGAAAGCGGCGAGCCGCTGAAACACCCCATGCAATCGCACAAAGGACCATACCGCCGACCACGACGGGTACGATCCAGCGAGTCGACGGCTGGTCTTTGCGGCGGCGAGCACGACGCTGTCGCTGAGCGACGGGGGCCAGGGTGTCCCACTCTGCGGACGAATCGCGCTTCCTCGGAAGCGGATCCATGCGGATGGCCGTACCGGACGCCGAGGGTCGGCGAGGTGACTTCTTCCCCGAGGACTTCGCCGCCCCCTTCGGCACTCGAAAAGGCTCGCCGCATTCTTTGCACGGAACCGTCTGACCGGCGAACTTTTCTCGAACCTGATAGGTTCGGCCGCAATTCGGACACCTTGCGTGAATGGCCATGACCTTTCCCTGCGCTGCTCGGCACGCGGTTTTGCCGTCCAAAGACCATCGTGGTTTACCGATGACCATACTGGCCGTCTATGACTCATAGCCTTCCCGGTCTTTCCAAGTCGGTCACCACAGGCAACCGCGGGCCACGAGGGTCCCCAGCGATGAACGTCGGCAACCTCAAACTACGTAGATGCGAACAGATCGTCTTGAACATTTCGTTGCGGACGTTCGCTGCCGTCGGCTCGCCGCGGATGATCAATCCCGCGTTTGCTCGGTACTGGTCGCTCCAAACGGGCTGCGGTTGGCCGCGCCGATACAACCCGACCTGCAAAAGCCCAACGGTCTCCGGAACGGTCGTCGTCGGGCCCGAGCCGAACGGCACGGGGAAGACCGCCCGGCGGACTTTCAATTGTCGTCCGGGCTCTTCGTGGTAATCGATCCGCAACATTCCCGGCTGGCCGTCGGCCACTTCGATGCCGAGACCTTGAAGCCGTTCTGTGATCGCCTTTTGCAACTCGTCCTGGACCTGAGCGGGTTGGGCGTGCTGGACGGCTCCGACCTGAATCTCCAGCGAGACCGGCTGTCCCGGCTTCACGACGGCCCCCGAATCAGATTCCATGGCCGCCACTGCCGCTCGAATCGGCTCCCACGGAATCGGCACCTTCGACAGACCGGTTAACTCTCCGACCTCCACTGGGGCCAAAAGGTGATCCCGATCAAGGACCCGGACAGGAATCGAACGCAACAAGGAAGGGACACGCAGTTCCCACACCACGGGCTTGCCCGATCCACCAGATAGGCGTTGCCCACAAGCCAGCCGCTTTTGTCTGGCAACCATTGCAGGCCTTGCGCGGTTTGGACGCTCTCCAACCTGGACGATCGCAGCGACGGAAGGCCGATCTGCAAGACAGGCTTCCCATGGTTGTCCCATACCACGAGCTGGTCGGTAAACACTGCCGCCAGTTCCTTGGTATCCGGCGAGAACGCAACCCCTTTCACCCAGACCATCGACAGTTTGGTCCGCCCCGCCGGCACTCCCATGACTGCTACTGGTTGGTGCGTCGCCAAGCTGTGGACCACGAGCCCTGAAGGATCGGCAACTGCCAAGTATTTCTGGTTCGGACTAACAGCTAAATGATCTCCCTGAACACCTCCGCGGATCGGCAGAATCGTCTCATCGCCGGTCGTGACATCCCAGATCAAGAACGTTCGCGAAAACGCAACCAGCAGTCGAGTGGAATCGATGAACTCCAACACGTTCAAAGACAGCGACGGATCTCCCGCGAATTGAAAGGTTCGGACTGCCTGGCCGCTTTCGGTCGAGTAGACGGTCGTCACCGCCGTCGTCTTGGAATGTCGCGGGCAGGACGCGACATATTTGGCGTCGGGGCTCACTGCCAAACGGACCGGCCCCAAGCCGACGTCAATCAGAACTTCTGCCTTCTTCTGGAAAGTGCTGACATCATAGACGGCTCCGTCCAAAACCACATAAAGTGGATCGCCTCGCGAATAGGCCACGGCCAAACGGTGGTCGCGCCGGAACGGAATTATCGGGTTGGAGCCCCATTCTGCGTCGGAATCGGGCGACCGGGTTTCCCCGAGCGCCGGCAGGGCCGACCCGGTCGACACCTTAGACGCGGTCCCGCGACCGGCCGTCGCCGGGGTGCGAAGAGAGCTGCCTGGGGTGTTCGGGCGAACGGGAGCCCCGGTCAATGGCGGAGCCGTCAGGGGCGTCGTCCGCGCACCGGCCGATGCGGTTGCGGGTACTAAACCTGTAGCCGGTTCTGGTGGTGTCGATCCTGGTGGTTTTTCCTCAGCCGACGGGGTGGTCGTGGGAGACGACGCCCCCGCGGGCGGCGGTTTCATCGCTGGAGGCGACGTCGTGCCGGTTCCGACCGACGCAGCCGCAAGCGCCGGCGGTTGAGCTGGCGATTGCGACGCCACCGCAGCACTCGGCCCCGGCGTCTCAGGTTTCGGGGCCGAAATCGTTGCATCGGACGACTGTGCGGGTGTGGGAGAGCCCGTCGGAACGACGCGGCCAGACGGAGCCAGACCGGCAACTTGCGAACGGGGCGCACCCGACGATCGCGACGCCAAAGGCCGCTCCGGTCCGCCTGCCCGGCCTGAGGGACGGATGGTCGACCGAGAGACTCGCGGCTCCGGAACTTCTTCACCAGGCTTCAGTTTCCGGAAAGACCAAGCGGCCGCTTCCATCACCGCGAATTCGTGGCTGTCCATCGCGACGTTGCACCGACCGTGAATCTCAATGAACTTGTCGCGATCCGTCGCGAAATAATAGAAGTTCGACTGCAGCGGCTCGCCTTTCGCCATGAAAGCCCGCCCCGGCCGGTGCTCATAATGCAGACGGAGAAATGAGATTCCGCCGATCTTGCCGTAATCCGGCCCATCAGCGTCAGTCAACATGAGACGTGGCTGCTGCGGCAGCATGGAGATTTCGATTTGTTCGCCCTGGCGGCGCACCAGTGGGCCGTCCACGCTTTTCAGTCTTTGGTCAGTGCAAACCGAAACCGTCAATTCGCCGGATGCTCCTGACCAAATCCAAATCTGCTCGTGCGCCCCGGATTGCTGACGCCCCACGAAGCGGTAACCTTTCGGTGGGCTGATCGCATAGCGATCCACTGCCTGTTCGCGGTCCAGCTCGTGAACCATCTCGACCGAAAGCTTCCATTCTTTCGGACCGGCCCATTTCAGCACGAGGGCCAGCAGCACGACGAACGCGAGGATCCCTCCACCGGCAGCCAGTACGGTCGGCCCATGCCCGTCCTGGAACACCGAAGCAGGGCTGCGGCGAGGTCCGGCACTCGGTTCGAACCATTCGGCCTTGGACTCCGGACGCGAACTTGAGCGAGGAATGGATTGTTGCCTTCCGCCCGGAACGCGAATCGGTGTTCCGCACTCTTTGCACGGCAGAACGTGTCCGGCTTTGTCATCTCGAAATCGCCATCGCTTGCCGCACACCCTGCATTCCGCGTAGATCGACATGGCGCAGTCTCCCGCGACGGGGCCCCAAAAGACCACTCCAGCGACAGGAAGAGGAGCACCTGACCATTATGCGCTCGGCAGCAGTAAAGGACAACATTTATTGCGGGCAAACAGTTGCGCACAGTTAGCGCAGTTGCGCGGTGTCCGGACGCAAGACGATCGGAGCTCGAGAAAGGTTCCGCGACCTGGGAACGCACGGCGGAATCTGCCGTGTCGTTCCTGCCCCTTTTGCCTCTGGTTTTCGTGAACTTCCTGGGAAAACGATCGCGGCTTGAGAGGGCTGGCGCGCGGTTCCCCCGCCCGGTTGGGATGAAGAAGCTTGGGGACATCCGTTCGCAGCCCGGACGCAAACCACAGTCTGAATGAGGCGGATCAAGGAAAGGACGATCCGGCGCTATTCGCTCATCGCCTTCTTTTGCTCCATCAGCCGTTTGTTGTAGAAGGCGATCATTTCCTTGCGGTCGATCATGCCGAGCAGACGGCCGGGGTCATCGGACGAGACGACCGGCAGGCCATCCAAATTGAGCGAAGTCAGACGGCGCAAGGCTGTGTTCAGATCATCGTCCGGCGTGACGCTGATAATGTTCGACGTCATCACGTCACGAGCTACGGCCAAATCCCAGATCGTTTCATTGAAAAGGTAGGCTCGAACATCGTCTTCCGAGAAAATCCCAACCATGCGGTGATGGTTGTCGACGACGGGAAAATAGTGCTGCGGCGTTTCGGCGAGACGGTGGACGATATCTTTCAACGGCATCGATTCGGGAATGAGAATGATGTCGCGGTCGCGGCGAAAAACGTCACCGACCTTGATGCCTTCCAGCACATCGACGATGAAGTCGCCGCGATGGGCGGGGGAATCCAGCCGGTTCGGAACTTGCTCGCGGTAAATCGTCCACCGACGACATAGTACGAAGCAAAGCGTCGAAACCCACATCGTGGGCAACAAGAGTTTGTAGTCGCCCGTCATTTCGGAGACCATGATGATGGTCGAAATGGGCGCATGGGCACATCCGGCAAAGAAGCCCGCCATTCCGATGATGGCGTAGGCGGCCGGGTGCGTATCGATGCCAAACCATTGACGAAAGACGATGCCTACTGCGGCACCGACGCACCCACCGATCACCATCGAGGGACCAAACACACCGCCCGAGCCGCCAGAACCGATCGTCAGCGACGTGGTCAGAATCTTACCTAGGGCAATCACCATCAGCAGTTGGATGCCCAGTTCTTCCGGGCGCTCCAAAGCCGTCTGCAGGACTCCGTAACCGGTCGTCAACGTTCCCAGGCAATAGTCGTTGCGTCCCAGCAAGAAATACAGGGCGATGGCGACCAGTCCGGCCAAAGCCGCTCCGATCGCCGGACGGACGTGAGGAGGGACCGGTAACTTTTGAAAGGCATGGTGCGTTCCGTAGAACATCTTAATGTAAAGGATGCCGACGCCCACCAGCACGAAGGGCAACAACGCCATCGGAATCAGCTCATGCACCGACGGCATCTGATAGTGCAATTGGTCTCCGAAAAGGGGGATAAAAGCGATCGATTCCCCGGCGGGGCACGTCAAACTGAAAACACTGTAGGCGATGATCGAGGAGATGGCCGCCGGGACCAGCACGTCGGACTCCAAATCCGCGTCCCGATACAGAATCTCGCCGGCAAAGAGCGCCCCGGCCAGCGGAGCCCGAAAAATGGCTCCAATCCCCGCGCCCATTCCGGCCGCCACCATGATCCTTCGGTCGCGGGGAGGCAACTGGAGCAGCGTGGCCAGATAGGACCCGAAGCCTGCTCCGATCTGGGCTATCGGACCTTCGCGGCCGGCGGAGCCGCCCGTACCGAGCGTCAGGGCGGAAGCGATCGTCTTGACGATGGGAACGCGAGCCCGAATTTGGCCGCGTCGATTATGAAACGCGTCGATGGCCGCGTCCGTGCCGTGACCTTCTGCCTCCGGCGCAAAGCTGTAGACAATCAGCCCGGACAGCAATCCTCCCACCGTGATCACGGACAAAACCAACCAGGGCGAAAACGGGCCGGCCACCTGTGTGAAGATCGGGTGTTCCCCTGAAGCTTCGCCCGGTACAAAACCTGCAATCTGATAGAGCGAAAAGTGAATGACGACCTGGCAGGAAACCAGGAACACGGTCGCCCCCAATCCCGCGACGGTGCCAATCAGCCCCGATAGCAGAAACCACTTTCCGGTGGAGCGTAGATCCAGCCCGTGGAAAAACTCCTCGATTCGTCGGATGGGTGACATGGTTCTTGATGATGATGCTGCACGTCTGCAGCCAGAGTGCAACGGGGGTGACGCGGACGTCGGCCGTCTCGCTCGTTTGTTGGCTCGATCAGGGCAAGCTTACATCGCCATTGCCTGCGGAGACGCCGCACAATATGGCGTGCGGGCGAGAATTTTCAAGGTCAGCTCGCGGATCGACGGTTCCGACGGCAGCTCGGCCTCTGGTACGGTCGGCCGTCGATGGGCCACGGAGCGGTCCGGCTACGCAATCAGCCGAAAGTCCGTTAGACTGTTCGCCGCAAGCGGGTTGGGTCGATCGAATCGATGGAATCGATCCATCAATTTCAAACAAATCCACCGGGCAAAGCGATGCGCCCATGATTGTTTTAGGTATCGAGACGTCCAGCCGGGCCGCCAGCGTGGCGCTGCTCCGCGACGACCAGCTTTTGGACGAGCGGTCCTTGGAAGATCGCGGCAAACGGCACGGCCAGACGTTGGTCGCCGAAGCCGCCCGGCTGTTCCGCACGCAGGGCATCAAACCGCAGCAATGTGATCTGGTAGCCGTCAGCATCGGACCGGGCAGTTTCACCGGTCTGCGGATCGGTGTCGTGTTTGCGAAGACGTTCGCTTATGCCGTTGGCTGCCCGGTGGCGGCGGTCGATACGTTCCTGTGCGTGGCCGAGACGGCTCCGGCGGAGGTGTCCGAACTGTTTGTCATCGGAGATGCCCAACGACAGCAGCTTTTCGTCGGCCGGTACGAGCGGCGGACGGACGACCGGGGACTCGCCGGTGTTTGGCGGCGCGTCGGCGAGCTGCAGATCTGCGACGCGGAAACTTGGGGGACCGGCCGCTCGAGCACGGACGTTGTCACCGGCCCGGGGCTGGAACGCTTTGCCGCGCTGCTTGCACACCGGTGTCGCCTTCTGCCGCCCGAATTTTGGCATCCGACGGCCGGCGCCGTGGCTCAGATCGGCCGGCGTCTGGCCGAGGCCGGACAGACGGCCGACCTCTGGACGCTACAGCCCCTGTATGTACGGAAAAGCGCCGCCGAAGAAAAATGGGAAGCTCAACATGGCTCAGCCGACGTCCATGGGAATGGATGAAGCGATGGAGACGTCGGCCCGAGCTCTCGGAAAGGGGTTGGTAGAGCCGTTCGGACGCCTCGACTATAATGTTGGGATGAAGGAGCCCGAAACGTTCCCGGTCGAAACTTGTGTCGAAGCAGTTGAAGTCCGATTGCAGGCGAGGCGTGGTGTCAGGACGCTTTGAGACGGTGACGGCTGACAGTGGGACGCGTGCATCGATTGGGCCAGGAACCACGCCCCTTCAGCAGTTCACGTCAAGGGTCAGTAGGGTCCGTTGGTGCGATTGAGGTGAAAGTATGCCGTTGTACGAAATCGAAACCGACAGCCACATCATGATCGGATGGGCGGAGTCCAAGGAGGGGGCCGAGGCGATTGCGAAGGAACACTACCCGGAGGACCAGATCATCCGGATTACGAAGCGGCCCCGCGACATCTGGGTCATCTCCAAACGGCTGTTGGGTATCAAAGAGCCGGCCGAACCGTGCGACACGGCTCGGGATTGCTTGGCCCGCGCGCGCGGCGACAAGCTGCACGCCATCCGACTCTACATGATGGACACCGGCGTGGACCTGCACGAAGCCCAACGCGCCATCGAAACGAACATGTCGCTCGGCTGGTAGCCGCCGGAAGCGAAAC
>JAADHY010000515.1 GCA_013151585.1 Planctomycetota bacterium | reverse complement strand
AACTGGGCGATGTGAAACTGGCGATCGGCCGCACTCGTCTGGACTGGGCGACGGTTTCTTTGGTTTGTTTGGACGGCGACGGCTTCTCGCGGCCGGGGCGGATTTTGATCGCGGCGACCGGCTGGTCTCAAAACACCGGCGCTCGACTGGAACAGCTTGGCGGTCGCCGTGTCACGCTGCGTCGTAACTGGGGCCGAGCCCCATCGTTGTGCGAAGGCATCCCGGCCGAGATCGAGCTGCCCGTTCCGGCGAACCGCGTCCGGTGCTACGCGCTCGATGAATCAGGCCGGCGGCGGTCGCCCGTATCGTGCACCGACCGCAACGGCCATGCGATTCTTCATCTGACGCCATCCGCTCAGACCCTGTGGTACGAAGCCGTGATCCGGTAGGTTGGGTCATAGCGCGCCATTTCGTCTTAACGCAGCTTCGCCGTTGCTCGCTCGCGAACAAAAGGGCGATTTCGCTTTGCCACTTCGTGGCCGATGCTGCCGGCACCGGCCGCGCTGCTGCGCCGTATCTCGGTTTATGGCCAGGTAATCAAATCCAAGTCCTTCGCACTTGACTAGCGAGCCTCCTTCAGAAGCCGGTCGAGGTCAGTGGGAAGGCACCGTTCGCTGAGGCTGGGCCCCGCGTCCCTGCCTTCGGCTGGCCGGGTGACGCAGAAGCACCGTTTTTTCTACGAACCCGAAAACCTCGCCTCGTGCTTTGCGGCCATCGGGAGGCGTCGAAAGAGTCTCCTTTCGGTCCGCTTTGCCAAACTCGACTGAGTCAGTATGATCAACGCCAAACGGCAATCGTGTTCAAAGGGACGTGCCGAGGCTGCGAGGCGGCAAGACTTTCCGGCACAATCGCACGAGGGAACCGAACAGGAGGGGGCTACCATGGCTGAATTTCGGACCGAACGGGACTCGATGGGCGAGGTACAGGTTCCGGCTCAGGCGTACTACGGCGCGCAAACGCAGCGGGCTGTCGAGAACTTTCCGATTTCCGGTTGGACGTTGCCTCCCCGTTTGATCCACGCTTTGGGGCTGGTGAAGTATGCGGCCGCGGTGGCTAACCGCGACCTGGGTAAGCTGACCGGCGGCAAGCGTCCCTTGACGGACCAGCAGGTCGAAGCCCTGCTCGCCGCCTGTCGCGAAGTGGCCGAAGGAAAGCTGGACGACCAATTCCCGATTGACGTTTTCCAAACCGGTTCGGGCACGTCCAGCAACATGAATGCCAACGAAGTGATCGCGAACCGTGCGATCGAGTTGTCGGGAGGCGATCGGTTTGCGGCGGACAAGGCCATCCATCCCAACGACCATGTGAACATGGGCCAGAGCACCAATGACATGTTCCCGACGGCCATTCACGTGGCGGTTGGGCAGGCGATCAAAGAGGACTTGATCCCGGCGCTGCAACGATTCGCCGATTCACTGAAACAGAAAGCCGCCGCTTGGGACAAGATCATGAAGATCGGCCGCACACACTTGATGGACGCCACTCCACTCAGGCTCGGTCAGGAATTCAGCGGCTTTGCTCGGCAGTTGGAGCTATCGGTTCTGCGAGCCAACCGGGCACTGAAGATGATCCTGGAATTGCCTGCCGGCGGAACGGCCGTGGGAACGGGCATCAACACGCATCCGGAGTTCGGTAAACGAGTGGCCGCCGTTCTGGCCGAGGAAACGGGCATCCCCTTTGTCGAAGCGGCCAACCACTTCGAGGCCAACGCGCAGCGAGACGGCTTGGTGGAATGCCACGGGCAACTGCGGGCGATCGCGGTCACGCTTTTCAACGTGTCGAACAACATTCGGTGGCTCGGCAGCGGCCCCCGATGCGGCTTCTACGAAATCAAGCTGCCCAGCCGTCAGCCGGGTAGCTCGATCATGCCTGGCAAGGTTAACCCGGTCATGTGCGAGAGCATGATGCAGGTCTGTGCCCGTGTCCTGGGCAACGACCAGGCTGTTTCTTTCAGCGGAGCAACCGGCGGCCAGTTCCAGTTGAACATCATGATGCCGGTCATGGGGCATGCTACGTTGGAAAGCATCCGGCTCTTGGCCAAGGCAACTGACGCGTTCGTCGACTTCTGCATGGAGGGAATGGAGGCGAACGAAGAAGCGTGCCAAGCGGCGGTCGAGCAAAGCCTGTCGATGGTGACCAGTCTGAATCCGCTGATCGGGTACGAGAAAGCCGCCGAGCTGGCCAAGGAGGCGTTCAAGACGGGCAAGACGATCCGCGAGCTGTGCCGCGAAAAACAGGTGCTTCCCGAAGACCAGCTCAACGAAGCCCTCGACCCGTGGCGCATGACCGAACCACACGCATGAGGAGGTTCGGTTGACTGATTCCCTGACGTTTGTCCGGACTGTCGTAGCCCTGCCAAACGAGGACCAACCGATCGCACGCGTTGTCGCCTCCGGGAACTGAAACGGCCGGCCAAAGCCGACCGCGACGTCTGGAAGACCGCATCGAGAATCGTGACCGTTCGCTGGCCGAGAGGCACCACTGGGGCCAATATAGCCAGCATTGGTGACGCAGGATCGTGGCCGTGTGAAACCCTTGTTCCGGGGAACGCGACGCAGCGCGTCCTCCCGGTTGCGAACGCGCCAACAGAATTCACGCTTTCGCCGCCTCAGGCAGGCCAACGAGCTCTGTCCAGAGACCGTTGCATCCCCTATGGTTCCGCAGGACCGGCCAGTTCGGCTGTGAGAACCGAGTGGCCGAATCCCTGGTCGGCGTCGTCAGCGAAGACGTGCGATGGCGGCTGAAGCTGCAGCAAGTAGTCGGTCACTTTCTCCCATTGTTGCCTGGCGAGGTGCTGCGGGACCGTCTCCCCAGGTCGTGTGTGCGTGATGCCGAATTTCGCGTTACTCATTCCCCGGCGGGTCTGCCAGACTACCTTCGTCTTGTCTTTGAGGCCCACCGAACACTCGACGATCGTCTCCGGCACCGTGATGGGAGAGCGTTGATTCGGAGACGTCCCGATGCGACCGCCGAACGGCCGGAATTGCAGTTGGCGGCCGGTGTTTTTCTGCGTCACACGGATCTCGAACATCAATGCCTGTCCCTGAGTGACTTCGATCCCTTGTTCTTGCAACTTCTTAACGAACTGCTCGCGGATTCGCGTTTCCCATCCAGGCTGACCGGGCGGTTTGGTTTCCACCGTTAACCGCAGCGACACTCGGGTCCCCGGCTGGAGGATCAAAGAAGGCTCGCCTTTCCGATTCATCAGTTTCTCGGCGACAGGCTCTTCTGGCAAAGTCAGGGCAGCCAGGCACAAAACGCGGCTTTGGCGAGATTTTCGGACCACACACCAATGCCGTCCGTCAGGCGAGTCAGCGGAGTGAATGGCGTCCGGTCCGAGATAACTCCAAACAATCATACCGTGTTTCAAGCTGATCAAAGCCGAAGCGTCCAAAAGCAGGTGGTCGCGGTCACACCAATGCAACGTCTGGCCCGCTTCGGGAAGAGGAAAATCGTGCTCCACTTGTCCGCTCTTCATGTCCCACACCAGAAGCCGGCCGCCGGCTGGCTGAACGAAAGTGGCCGCGAACTTTTCCCCTTTCGGATGGAAGGCCGCGGCTCTCATCGGTCCCGGAGCCTGGGTCGCGCCTTGCACCTTTCCGGTTGCCGCATCGACGAAGAACAGCCGGTCCGCTCGAGGCAGGACCATCGTCTTGCCGCCAGGACTGATGGGCGCTGGCCCCAGATTGACGGACATGTCGGTTCGCCTTTTTTCGTCACGCTGGCCCACTCGGCCGGATCGCAACCGTTCCAGCTTCTCTCGAAAGTCTGCCTCGATCTGTCGCATTTTGTCTTCGAGCGAGACGGCTTCGGTCTGCGGTTGTCCGGTGATCACGTAAACGGCTCGACAGGCGGGCAACTCCCACAGAACCAACTCTGCGGCGCGATTCCGCGTCAAAACGTGTTCCGAATCGACCCAAGCGGCTGCCGTCACGAGGGCGTCGTTCTTGTCCGCTTGCCGATAGGGGCGCCAGCCGACCCAATGGTTCGCGTCTTTAAGCCCCCAAACGTCGAGCCGGCCGGGAGATTCCGTGGCACGGACAAGGACGTATGCTCCGTCTGGAGAGATCGCCATCAAATCAGCCGGGTAGGGGACTTGGAGCGTCCCCGCGTGCGCCCCCGCCGCCAGCTCGTAATGATCCACCCGAAGCGGTGCGTCTTTCTTCAAGCCCCGCAAAGACAATGCCGCCACCGCGCGTCGCTCCCGAGAAATCAACAGCCGCGAAACCGCTTCGCCGCCGGCGCGCAAAGAAATCGGCTTCTTGAGTGTCTCCGCTGCGGCAGGCGTAACGGAGTCGATCGGGACTTGCCAGCTCGCCGGGATGTCTTCCAAGGACACGGTCCGAGCCGAAGAGCGATCGGCCTTGGTGAGCGGCGGCAAACCGGCATCCTCGGGCAAACCGCCTGACTCGATGGCCTGAGCAGCTCGAGCAAGCTGCTCTGCCGACAACCGCAGCGTGCGAACGATGACGTTTCGGGCTCGCCCTTCCGCAGCCACAATCCGCTCGTCGTCGAGAACGCGGCGTTCCAGAGCGTTGAATGTTTTTGGCAATGACCAGACAACGTCGCCGGCTTTGCGGTCGAAAACGTGATTGCCGAACAGCAACCACCGTTGACGATTCGGAAACCATAAAACGCTTAGGCTATGGTTGACTCCTGGAGGCACGTCCCGCTTCCACTCGCTCCGCAGCTCCCATTCCTCCACCTCATTGCCTGTGGCGACATCCCAGCATACGAGCCAAAATCGCTGGTAGTCATCGATCATCGCTGCCAGTTCTTTTCCATCCGGCGAGAACTCCAAGCCGCTGCATTTCACCGCCCCCGTCTCGCTGTAGCTGCGGAGGGGACGTTTGCCGACAACCGCTCCGCTCTCCAAGTCATAAACTCGAAGGGTTTGGGTGCCGCCAGCCTTCTCCGCCGCGATGATCGCCAAGTACCGGCCGCCAGGGCTGATGGCTCCGGAGGCCTCTTGAAAATACTTCGGGACCTCAATCGTCCGCTCCAATGTGCCTTCCGGAACCTTCCAAACCTGGACGGGGCGCCGATGGACGATGCGAAGTAGACGGTCAGGACGAGCGAAAAGGAGTCGGTCCGTCACAGCGCGTGTCTTCAGAGTGATCGTCGCCACTTGCTTGCCTTGGCGAACGTCAAACAGGACGATTCGGTCTTTCGACTTCGAGAACCCGGCGTAGTATCCGGCGTCCGGGCTCAGAGCTCCTCGCAACACCGCCAATTCTCCCCGAACGGCTCCGACGCGTTTTCCCGTCCTCAGGTCCCAAACCTCCCGGATGTTCTTTTCTTGAAAATTGGAGCCGGCCGCTACAAACGCACTCGATGTGGCCGGAAAAACCAAATCGTTGCTCCCAAAGTTCTCTGGGATCGGAAATGCGATCTCCACACTCGCATCCCATCCCACTGGTTCGGGTCGCGGATCGACGCCGACTTTCCAGTGGGAAGAGGGGCGAGGCCGATCCGAGAAAGATTTCGAGGTTGGCTGGGCGCCCGCCGCCGACTGAGCGGTCCCGCTTGCTCCACCATCGCGGCCAACGCTCTTGGTTGCCGGACGGTCTGGTTGGGATTCCTCCCTTTTCACTTGCGCTTCGGACGGGGCCGGCTGACCCGGTTTCGGTCGGCGGGAGCGTACCGCGACCAAGGCCACAAAAACAACCAGCAGCAATCCCCCTGCAATGGCTCCGATGATGACTGCGGGGTGAGGGCCGGATCGCGTGTTCCGCTGCCGTCCGCTCCGCGACCGTCCCCGGACAACGCCAGACGAACTGGGCTCCAGCGGCAACTCCAGGTCCAGGTCAGGCAATGGGACATCGATTCGATTGCCACATTTCCGGCATCGGATCGAGGAGCCCGCCCGTTCCTCTCGTACTCGGTATCCCTGTCCGCAAGCCTCGCACCGAACAACGATTGCCATCTTCCGCCCCTCCCTTTGTTCGCGTACTTGAGGCTCGATGCCCCCGAGAGCTTGGCTTTCGCCAGAAAAAAGCGCGGTAGCCCGCCGTTTGCGCCATCTGCCAGACGCAAGCGGTGCCCTTTTCTTGCCGAGCCGGCGGTAGCGAGTTCAGATCAGCTTTCGATCTCCATCGAGGATATGAGGTGCTACGTCGCGCCGGAGATGCGTATTGAGAATTCTGATAGGGAAAGCATACCGACGTACAATTCTGACCACAAGCAAAGCCTCAATCGCGCGGCGGCATCCAGAAAATGTGAGAGACTCAGATGGCTTTCTTCGAACCAGGCGGCGGCTCGCGCGGTGTTTTGCGAGCCACAGGGATCGATCCACCCGCCAATGCTTCCGCGCAGATCAGTTGGACGACGTTCTGAGCCAGAAAGTCCATTTCAGCAACTAACGTGTCGACGCGGCCAGCCAGGTACATGTACATGATCAGGGACGGGATGGCGATAGCCAGCCCGAAGGCAGTCGTCAGGAGGGCAATCGCGATGCCGACGGCCAGTTGATCCGGCCGTCCCATGGCTCCAGCTACCGCAATGTCGTTGAACGCTTTGATCATCCCGACGACGGTGCCGAGCAACCCCAGGAGCGGTGTTACCGTGGCCACGCCGTTCAGCACGCGCAGGTGCTTGCGGAGCTGGCTGATCTGGCGTTCCCCGCCGTCAATAATTGCCTGCTCGACTTCGACGCTGGGTTTCCCCCACTTACGAACGCCGTGGGCGAAGACGGCGGCCACCGGACTCCCATTTTGCTCGCATAGTTCCAGCGCCGACGTCGGGTCCAGCAACCCCTGCTCCAGATGCTGCAGAAACCGTTCGACAAAGGGGCGCGGTATCACCCGACTGCGTCGCAACACAACCAGCCGCTCAATGGCAAACCAGACCGCGATGATCGAAGCCAGCACAAACGGCACGATCCACCATCGTAACTCTAAGATGATTTCTGTTGGATTCGTCGGGATTCCGAGAGCGGAGGCAGCGTGAGGGCCGGTGTTGGCTCGATCGTCCGCCCCCATGGTTTCGCCTGGAAGAGGGCCGGCCTCGGGAGTCGCCGGCTGGCTCGCTGCTGCAGCCGTGTCGGCGGGTGGGGTAGCGGCACCGTTCGGCTCGCCACTGGAAGCCCACTCAAAAGGGCTATCAGCAGCACACTCAGCGCAAACCCGCGTGCCCTCGGATGGCGGGACAAACCATTCACCAACACAGCCTGGTACAGATTAACGCGGATGGATACAGTCAGCACGCCATCACACTCCCTCGACCACATAGGCAAGATACCTTAACGTCTCAGTTCACGGCCGCCCCGGAAGATTGTTTCCGTTTTCGGATTCGCGCGAGTCGCCGTTCAGCTTGTTGGGCCAATTCGGATTTCGGGAATTGGTTCAGCAGCAACTCGTAGGTTTTGGCTGCGTCCGACCAGTTGCCGAGCATCTCGTCGCAAAGGCCCGCTTGGAACAAACCCGCCGCTTGCCATTCCGGATAAGCGTACAAGTGATAGACCTTCAGGTATTCTAGCAGGGCCTGCTTGTAGTTTTTCTGCAGGAAGAACGTCTCGGCCATCATGAGTTGTGCTTGCGCGGCGGTTTCCGTCCGTCGTCCCTGCACGGAATCAACAACGCGGCGAAACGCCTCGCGGGCCTGATCGAACTTAGCCTGTCGCTTGTAAGCTCGTCCCAGCACGTCGTCCATCCGGTAGTGGAAGGGCGAGTCGGGGAAGGCGTTGGTGAAAGCCTCGGCCCGCAACCTTCTGGTACTGCTTTTGCTGAAAATAGGCTTCCGCGAGCAGGACCCAGGCATGAGGATACCACAACGTGTCGCGGACCTTATGGTTGTTTCGTTGGTCGAGCAGTGGCTCAAGAGTCCGCACGGCCTCGTCCGGTCGCTTCTGCTGCAATTGAGCCTGTCCCAATTGGAAAGCCGCCTCCCAATAATATCGCCCCTTGGGGAACTGTCGCTGAAGAAGCGATGCGTATTTCGTGACGTTCTTCCAGTTCTTTTCTTCCGCAGCGATTTGGACCAGCCGGTAAAGCGAGTCTTGGCGGACGTCGGAATTCGTCTTGGCGGCCAATTCTTCGAAAGCTTTCTTGGCCGCGTTGAGCCGGCCGGCCAACAAATCGCTTTCGGCCAAACTATATCGAGCCGCGTCGGCCAAAGGGCTCTGCGGGACTTCCTCCAGTAGTAACCGAAAGATTTCATCCGCTCGTTGGAATCGCTGTGCTTCGTAATTCAACAGAGCCCATTCGTCCAAAAGTGCATCGAGCCGTCGGCGTTTGTCCTCGGGCTGTTTCAGAAGTTCGGCGTGAGCTTTTTGGTAGGCGCCGTCTGCGTCTTGGATCCGTCCGAGCTGTTTCAGGGTTCGAGCCGCCTCACGAGCCGCTTCGTAAGCCTCCCATCGGCCGGAATAGGCTTGGGCCGCACGCTGTAGCGTTTGGGCCGCCGCCTTCAGATCGCCCGACGCCCGCAGCGCGATTCCCTGCATGTAGGCCGCTTCCGCCGCCAGCTCGTGTTTGGGAAAACGCTTCAGCATTTCGGCAAATCGTTTTGCGGCCTCGGCATACTTTTCCTGTCCGTACAAGCTCCAGGCCAGCCCCGACAGCGCCGCGGGATACTCGGGCAGCTTTTCGCCTCCCTCGATGACTTTGGCAAAGAAAACTTCGGCCCATCGCCAATCTTTTTGGTCATACGCCAGCTCTGCCGCTTGAAACGCCGTCTGCCAAACAGCGGCCGCAGTCGGGAAACGGGCAATAAGCTGGTCCAAATCTTTCCGGACTTCGTCGTACCGCCGCAGGTGAGCGCTGGCCAGTGCGTGTACGATCTGTGCTTGCCGCCAATGGGGACTAGCCGGGGACCGCTCGATGAACTCGGCCGCCGTCCGAGCCGCTTCCGCAAACTGGCTCGCCGCCAGGTAGGCGTCTGCTTGCAAGATCCAAGCTTCCTGGAAATCAGCTCCCAACCGATCATCCTTTCGCAGTTCCTGCAACAGCGGTCCCAGCACGTCAGCGACTTCTTGGGGGCGTTGCAGTTTCAACAATGCTCGAGCCCAATGCATGCGGGCCAGTGCGCGGGTGCGAGGAATCCGGCTCTGACTCGCGACCGTCCGGAACAGGTCCAGCGCCTTCTGCTGAGCTTCGACTTGGCCCGTCGCAGCCAGACAGCGGCCTTGCAACAGGCGCTGATAGAGCCTCAACGGGCTGTTTGGAAACCGTTTGGGGAATGCCTCCAGAATGGCTTGAGCCTTTTGCACGTCGCCTGCCAGCAGCCAAGCTTCGGCTGCGAACAGGAAGCTGTCGTCGGCGAACTCGCCTTTCGGCCATTTTTCGGCAGCCCGCTGGAAGCCCTTCGCGGCATCAAGGTAGTGTCCTCGCCGCAATTGGCAATCGGCCGTTTGGAAGGTGATCCCTTCGGCCACGTCGGGTGTGGCCCGCCCGACGTCCAAGCTGGTCAGCACAGCCAAAGCCTCGTCATACTTTTTTTGACTTTTCAGCGACAGGGCGAGCCAATAGCCCGCCACCACCGCCTGGTTCGGGCTTTGCCGAGCTTTCTGGAACCGGGCGGCTGCCGTGGCGTAATCTTTCAGCCGGTAATAGGCATAGCCCGCATTGAGCCGTGCAGACGGGACCAAGGCACTGGTCGGGAAGAACTCCTCCAGTCGGTCGAACTCGCGAGCGGCGTCGGCCAATTCGCCGGCGTCGAAGGCCAGCGTGGCGAGCCGAAAAAGGGCCTCAGCCGCCCGGCCGCTCGACCGATCGCTGGCGATTTGACGGTAGACTTTCCTCGCGTCGGCCGGTCGGCCTAACGCTTCCAGCGCCCGAGCCATGCCGAATCGGCAGTCGTCGGCCAGCTTGCCCTTCGGCGCCACTTCCAGGCCACGACGGAAGCTCGCCAGCGCTTCGGCCGGCTTTCCCAGCCGCAATTGCGTGTCGGCTAGATAAGGATAGGCGTACTCGGCCAACGGGTCTTTGGGCGATTTTTTCAGGAACGCGCGGAGCTCACGTTCAGCCGCCTTCAGGTCGTCCAGGAAGTAGCTGCATTCAGCGACACGGTACATCGCGTGAGGCAGCTCGCGGCTGCTGGGATAGTCGGCCACGTACTGTCGCAGTACTTCGCGAGCCTCGCGGTATTCCCGCAAGTTGATCAGCGTCAGTCCCAAATAGAGCTTGGCAGCCGCAACCTTGACGTGACCAGGATGCTCCTTTACGAACTTACGGAACGTTTCCGCCGCCAAAGCCCATCGCTGTTGCTTGTAAAGGCCGACAGCCAGATTGTAGGCGTCCACTGCCGGATCGACGGTCCGCTGGCCGAAGCACGCGCCGACGAACGTTGACCAATCGTTCGCCAGCAGCGCCGCACAAAGCATCCCCACACTCGCCCACCGGCGAAAACGAAATCGCTGTCGACACTTCATGGGGTAGGCTCTTATTGCCAACGTGAGCGGCCCCTCAGGCCCGCCTGCGTCTTGCCACGAACAAATATCAGCGTCCCCTTTTCCCGGATCGTTGCAGAATCGCCTGATACCAACCAGTCCCGCGATTACTAAATGCTCATGTTAACGCTGCGCGAATCGAATCGGCAAGGACAATTCGCCCCGGGTCGGTCAGTGGGCGCACGACAGGGTTTGTATGGCTGCATGGCCACACTCGGAGGTCAGCGTGCGAAACGAAGCCCCTTCTCGCCCCGTCCGGGGGAGAAGGGGCCCGAAGGGCGGATGAGGGAGACACAATGGCTCGAGTCGGCGCAGAGGTCTCGAGAGGCGCCCCGCTCAACCCGGGCTACCGCCAACGCAGTGAACGCAACGCGCTAGCGTGCGGTTGCTGCGGCCTACACGCTTGGGCCAGCGACGCGACCGGATGCTAGCGCGTTCCGCTCACGCTTCACTTCACGCTGCGCACCGGAGGCTAGCGCTTACTGAACCGGAGGCTAGCGCCTTCCGCTTACTGTTTACTGTTTGATACCGATCGGAGAGCCGTCACCCGGCTGCCTTCGGCGGCCACCCTCTCCCGCACGCGCGAGAGGGGACCGGTCCACTGCGGCCGGATGTCGAAATCACAAAGTGCGTCGTGCGCCCCGCTCAGCCCTCCGCTCCTGTGATTCCGCGTCCGGGAGGTGGCTCCATCCGTCCCGGCCGATCAGCGGGCGTGTGGGGGCTTCGCCGCCGACGCGTCCGACAAATATCCGTATCGCTCCAGATTCTCGCGGCAAATCTCGGTGATCCGATCGAAATGGGCATAAGATGACGGCGACGACGGCTCGCGAACACCGCGAAGTTTTTCCCAAAAGCGTTTGTTTTCTGGTTCGATGGGCGGCAGTTCGCAAAACTCGAACAAGCGCTCGATGTGCGCACGCGGCGACCGGACGAAATCCTCGAAACGGACCTCGCAAAAGGCCGGCAAATGGTCGCGAACCCGGTTGACTTCGTCGATGGCGTCGTTCCACAGACGAGCCGTAGTCTCGATGCTGTCCGGTCCGTACGTTTCGACGTATTCTTTCAAGCGAGGCAGCCGCGGGAAAGAAATGAAGGGTTTCTCGTCATAAACGCCGTGACCGCCCGTCCGGCGAATGAAGTCCAACTGAGCCTGTTCCAGTCGATACAGTTTGACCATCGAGTTGGCACATTGGCGGGCATCTCGGACGATGTGAATAAACTTCGCGTCGGGGAACAAGTCCTTCAGTAGAAGCAAGTGCGGCAGCAGGCGAGGGTTCTTGCAAAAAAAACGATTCGCTTTTCCGTCGTAACACCACAGCACTTTCTTGATCGCGGTGTAAATTTTCTCGATTTCGGCTGGTGTGAAGTCCTCGATTCGGCGTCGGACGCACGTCAAGTCGTGCGGATCTTCTTTCAGCCACTCCTGCCAAAAGACGACGCCTTCGTTAGGCGAGTCGGTGGCGACTTCGACGCCGTCATGCAACACGCGCTCACCGCGCACGTGCAGCCGCAGCCGCTTGCGCAGTCGCTCGGCCGCACAAAAGCAGTGACGAAAGGTCGGCATGCTGTTGTTGATGAAGGCGACGTGCGGGTGCAAGCACATTAAGTCTTGCAGCACCGTGGTGCCGGACCGGTGGATGCCGATCAAGAAGATAGGCCGATCGATCGTGATGCCCGCAAGATCAATGGTCATCACGCGTCGCTCGTACCAGCTCAAAAAACGCTCGGCCCAAGCGGGCGGCGATGGGGGAACAATAAACTGCCGCTCGAAGCCACGTTTCAACAGCAACCACGACAGGAAGTTGCGATAGTGAGCGTCTGCCATGTCGTCCTTGAAATTTCGGCGGAGGGAATGCGCCGGGAAGCAGCGGCCCGAGTCCTACTCATCACCAGCGACGGCCGTCAACGATTCATCCACCTCGATCCGGAGCTTCCGGATTCGTCGTTTGTCCGCATCCAACACAGTGAACTTGGCTTGCTGCCAGGTGAATGTCTCGCCTTCGACGGGCACGCGTCCCAAGTGCGAGAAAACGAAGCCGCCGATTGTGTCGTAGTCGCCGTCTTCTGGCAGTTGCAGTTGGAACTCGCGATTGACGTCATCGATGTGCATGCGAGCATCCACCTCGGCAACATGGGGCGAGACATACTTGACGGGCTCCACCAACGCCGCGTCGTATTCGTCGACGATTTCGCCAACAATCTCTTCCAGGATGTCTTCCAAGGTCACCAAGCCAGAGACGCCCCCGTACTCATCCAGGATGATCGCCATGTGCACGCGCTGGCGTTTCATGGTTTCCAGCAGCGTGTCGAGGCAGGCGGTCTCGGGGATATAGAACGGGCTGCGCGTGATCTCGGTCAGTTTCGTGCCATCGGTGGCCGCCCGCGTGTACTTGAGCAAGTCTTTGGCGTACAGGATGCCAAGGATGTCGTCGGGCGATTTGCCGATGACCGGAACGCGACTGTGGCCAGCTTCAAGCAGCCGCTGGCGAGCTTCTTCCAGCGTGCAATCGGCGGGAATGCAAACCATGTCGGTCCGAGGCGTCATGATGGCGGCCGCATCTTCGTCCTGCAGCTTGATCACGCGATGGATCATCGATGTCGCCTCTTCTTCCAGGACGCCGCTGCGCGTACCCTCGCTTCGTCGACGACCGACCGGATCTCTTCGCTCAGCGCCGCGGCGTCGCTCGTTTCCGGCTCCTTCAGCCCTCGGACGCGGTGCAACAGCCGGTCGAAACTCGAAGCGACCGCCCACAAGGGTTGGGTCAAGAACATCAACAAGCCCAGGAGCGGCCAAGCGCGGTACAGGAACGCTTCGCCCGCCACTCGAGCGACCGACCGCGGAACGACGACTAAACCGAAAAACAAGCTAGCCGCCAGCACCAGCCATTGGCCCAGCCAAACAGTCCACGCCGATGCAGCCCCACCGGGCAGTCGATGCAACTGCAGCCACACGCACAGGACAGCGATCAACGCGGCGATGCCCAGCGTCGTCAGAAAGTCGGCGGCCACCAGGGCCCGCTCGTGTCGTTTCAGAATCTGGCCGAACCGAGCGGCATCGTCCCGACGCCGACACACTTGAGCCAATCGACTTCGCGAAAAGTCTCGCAGGCTGTAGCAGCCCAAGGCGAGGAAAAAATCCAGGACGAACAGAAGTCCGGCAATCGCCGCCATAGGAATTTGTCGTGGTGTCCGGTTCCCGACGTGTAGCGCCCGAAGCGGGCGACGTCATCAAGCTGGATCGTCGGGAGCCAGCGACGCGTCGTATCGAGGCGTCAAGTTCCAGTTTCGAAGGATTTCTTTTTCATGAGCCCGCATCCGCCTGCGGTCTCGTTCTTCCTGATCATCATACCCGCACAAATGCAACAATCCATGCACGACGTATAATACTAATTCGTCGACCGGTCTCCAACCAAATTCCTCCGCTCGATCGCGAGCCATCTCCGCGCTGACAATCACCTCGCCCTCGATTCGTTTACCGGCCCCGCCCGGCTCATCGGCTCGCTCTCCCGGTTCGCAATCCAGGAGGAAACTGAGCACGTCGGTCGGGTAATCGTGGCCGAGGTATTGGCGGTTCAATTCGTGGATGGCCGCGTTGTCCAGCACGACGACGGAAATTTCAGCCGCCCGCACCTGTTCCGCTCGGAGCACCTCTTGTATGACCGCACGCAAAAAGTCGCCGTCGACGGACAGGACGTCCTGCTGATTCGTCAACTCGATCTGATAGGGCGATTCGTCAACC
>JAADHY010000708.1 GCA_013151585.1 Planctomycetota bacterium | reverse complement strand
CGGCGGGGTCCGGCCCGGCCTCCGGTGAGACCACCGCGCGATTGGAACGCGGACCGGCTTACTCCCAGCCGGCCGGCAACTCGAGAGCTCCGGTGTCCGCGCCTGGCGACTGGCCCACCTATCGGCATGATCCGTTGCGGAGCGGCCACACGGAAGTCCCGGTGCCGGCCGACCTGCACAGAGCGTGGCAACTGGATTTCCAAGGCAAGATCACGCAGCCGGTTGTTGTTGGCGACCGGCTGTACGTGGCACGAGTCGATGCACACCAAGTCGTCTGCTTGGAGGCCGCCACTGGAAAACGGCGCTGGGCTTTCACAGCGGGAGCTCGCGTCGATTCGCCGCCAACGATCCACCAAGGACTGATCCTGTTCGGCTGTCGGGATGGCTGGGTCTATTGCCTGCGGTCAGCGGACGGTGCGCTGGTTTGGCGTTTCCGCGCGGCTCCAGAAGAACGCCGTATTGTGGCCTTCGAACAACTTGAATCCCCGTGGCCGGTGGCGGGCAGCGTGTTGATGCTGGACGGTGTGGCCTATGTAGCGGCGGGACGGTCAAGCTTTCTGGACGGCGGCATTTGGCTTTACGGTCTGCGCCCTCAGACCGGCGAAGTCTTGTATGAAACCCGCGTCGAAGGCCCCTGGCCGGACGTCAACAAGGATCCGGGACGGCCATTCGATATGGATGGGACCAAGAGCGATATCCTTGTGACCGACGGTCACCACATTTACATGATGCAGATGGTTTTTGACAAGAAGCTCCGCGACGTGACGCCGCCGCGAGNAGCGACTTCACTCGGAGCACGAATCACTGGCCGGCATCTGGTCGCGACCAACGGTTTCTTGGACGACACGTGGTTCGATCGCATCTATTGGATGTACGCAAACCGCTGGCCCGGTTTCTATTTTGCCGATAAAGCGCCGAAGGCCGGCCAGATTCTGGTGTTCGATGATCAGACGACCTACGGATTGCACGTTTTCACAGAGCGATTGCGTTTAAGTCCCACGTTTACGCCGGGCAAAGGATACGAACTGTTCGCGGATGACAACGACAACGAGCCGGTGCTGCCGGCGAACACGGCTGACCGTGAAAAGGGTCCCGGCTATCAGCGGGCTCAGCCGCCGAAGTGGTCGCACCGAATTCCGCTGCGAGCAACAGCCATGGTGCTGGCTGGGGATAAGCTGTTTTTGGCCGGTCCCCCAGACGTTTTGCCCGAAAAGGATCCGTACGCCGCACTGGAAGGCCGGTTGGGCGCGGAGCTGTGGGTGGTCTCCACTTCGGACGGTCGAAAGCTGGCTACGCACGAGCTGAGAACCGTGCCCGCCTTCGACGGACTCATCGCAGCCCGTGGCCGGCTGTACCTGTCCACCCGCGACGGGAAATTGATATGCTTTCGGTAGATGGGATCGAGTGTCGGTTCGGCAACGTCTGCGCACAGGGGCAGTGTTCCAACGAAGATTCCAAATAGCGCCTCGGAGAAGCGCGTGGCGTGGAGATAGTTTTGGATGAAGTCTGTGCATAATCCTGATCCGAATCAGGAGGAAAATCTACACTTCCTCGTTTTGATCCATTTCCTGTTGCTCGCGTGTTTGGTGCTGATCGGCTGCCGTAATCAGACCGACGAGCGTTCGGGAGAGATCGACACGATATCAGAGCAGCAATTGGCTGGGCTGAAAGACAAGGTCTACACACTTTGCGGCGCCTGCCACGGGTATGTCGAGCCATCCTCTTTTCCGAAAGACAAATGGCCGGAGCTCGTCAAACAAGGCTATCGGTTCTTCCGAGAGTCAGATCGCCCGGACTTGAAAGCCTTCGAAGCGCCTCCCATGAGCCAAGTCACGGCCTATTACCAGAAGTATGCGCCCACGGAACTGAAACTGCCAGAACCCAACCCGAAGGTCGATTGGGGCGGCTTGCGTTTCACGATGACCGACGTCCCTCTGCCGGACATCTTCGAGCTGGCTCGTGTCTCACACATTCGCTGGTGGCTGCCCAAAGGAGCAAAACCTTCCCTGTTGTTCTGTGACATGAAATCCGGCGATGTGTGCCAAGTGTCTTTCAATGGCCGTTCTTATCAACTCAAACGGCTGGCGACCCTACAAAATCCCGCTCACGTGGAACCGTGCGACCTTGACGGCGATGGGGTGATGGATTTCATCGTGGCGGAATTGGGCAGCTTCGAACCAGCGGATCACGATCGCGGGATGATTTATTGGTTGCGGCGTCAGCCGGACGCCGAACTCTATCAACGGATTGTCATTCAACGCCACCTGGCTCGCGTTGCCGACGTCCAGCCAGCGGATTTGGACGGAGATGGTGACTTGGACCTTGTGGTCGGGGAATACGGCTGGCGCAAAACGGGCCGACTGCTTTGGTTGGAGCGAATCGAATCGTCTCCAGGCCGGCCTCGGTTCAAACTGCACGTGCTTGACGAGCGGCATGGGACCATCCACGTTCCCGTGGTGGACTTGAACGGCGACGGACGGCTAGACGTCGTCGCTTTGATCGCCCAAGAACACGAAACCATCTTGGCGTTTCTCAACGAGGGAGACGGACAATTCGACATGCAACAGATTTTCGGAGCCGCCGATCCTTCCTACGGATCCAGTGGAATTCAAGTCTTAGACCTGGACGGAGACGGCGACCTGGATGTGCTTTACACCAACGGTGACACCTTTGATTCTCAGATGATCAAACCCGAACACTCGGTGCAATGGCTGGAAAATCAGGGTGAGTTTCCTTTCCAGTGGCACTTGGTAGCGAGGATCTCCGGAGCCTATCGCGCTTTGGCGGCAGATTTGGATCGAGATGGCGATTTGGACATCGTCGCTTGCTCCAACACCGGGTTTATCAATCGTAACCAGAATGGTTTGGTCTGGTTCGAACAGCAGCCGGATCACTCTTTCGTCCGCCACGACCTGGAGTACTCAAAGCATCTGCACGTTGCCATGGACGTAGGCGATTTCGACGGTAATGGATGGACTGATATCGCGGTCGGGCATTTTGGAACGCGAACAAGCCGCGCCTGGGTCACGATTTGGTGGAATGAAGGCAAAGACAAAACAGAGGCGTCCATTGACGCGCAGCGCGGCACAACCGGTGGTCGCTGATTTGCCGACATGCAACGCGGCGGTGTGCCACGAAGCCATTTGGCCGGCAGTCGGCGAGCAAAAGGTGTGTCGCCCATCGCCCTCCCTGCCCCGCTCCGTCTGCAAGGTCTACGACGGCCGGACCGCAAAAGAATTCGGCGAAGACGCATGGACTGGCTTGCTTCGAAATGGCACGATTCGCGTGTGAGGAATGGACAACGATGAGGAGCTACTCATTTTTCGTCTTGCTGATTGTAATCGCGTCGGGTTGCTCTCGTGACACCACGCGACCCTCCCAGCGGTCGGAAGAGTCGGCCGGAGCGGCCGAGGAGCCGGCAACGAGGGATGTAGGGGCAGCGAGCGCGCCGGAAACATCGAAACCCTGGAATGCTGATTTGGGCACGGCTTCGATTGTAGGAGTCGTTCGGTTCGTCGGATCCGTCAATCCGCCAGGGCCGTTAGATACATCTAGCACGCCGCAATGTGTCAGAATCAACAAGGGCCCGATCCTGGATGAGTCTTTGATCGTCGGACCGCAAGGCGGGCTGAAAAACGTAGTCGTTTGGATCCGAAAAGGACTGGAAATGTGGGAGTTTCCCCCGCCGGCGGAACCAGCCATCATCGACCAAAAGGGATGCAAGTTCGAACCTCATGTATTGTGCCTGCGCGTCGGTCAAGAACTTCGCATCCGCAACAGCGACCCGTTGATTCACAATGTGCATGCCCTTCCCAAACGGAACACCAGCTTCAATTTCACTCAGGCTCAGCAGGGAATGGAAAGCGTGCGAACCTTCGAGCGCCCAGAGGCGATGATCCCAATCCGGTGTGACATTCATCCCTGGATGGCCTGCTACGTGACGGCCGTTCCGCATCCTTTCTTCGCAGTGACGAGCGAAGACGGGTGGTTCGAGCTTTCGGGGCTGCCTCCGGGCGAGTACATCGTCGAAGCAATTCATGAGCGGCTCGGCAGACAGAGACACACAGTGTCTGTCGCGGATGGACAGCGGTTGCAACTGAGCTTCGTTTTCCACAACAATTCCGGAGCCAAAAAACAGGAATGACACCAAGAGCACTCGGCGGAACGCGGACAACAGGAGGCCTCGGAAATGCCCGGCGCCCCGAGCGCATAGTGGTTTTGCGTCCCGCATTAGGGCAGATGCGGGGCCATGCTTTTTTGTAAGCGAGGACGGCGGCAAATTGAGGGCGATACACGTGAAAGAGAAGCCCAACGCGCGAGAAACCAAATCCAAGAAGGCTTCAAAGGGGAAAACACGGAGCCCCTTGCCACGTAAGAAGCTTTGGGCGTTTCGGATCGCCGCGATTCTGCTGGCCTTCGCGTTCCTTGCCGGTGTGGAATTGTCGCTGCGCGCGATCGGGCTCGGGCCGGACGTTTCCCTGGTAATCCCGGTGTCAGGATCGCCGAAACGCGCAAAGTATCAACTGAACGAGTTGGTCGACCTGCCCTATCTGGGTTCAATCTCGCTGCGTGGTCCCGAAGAACGTCGTTTTGACTTGCCTAAGCCAAAAAAGACGTACCGCATCCTGGTTTTCGGCGCTTCGACGGTCGCCGGCTTCCCTTATCCCTTCGAGTTGTCGTTTCCCCGTCATTTGGAAGTCCTTTTGCAGGCTCAGGCCACCGGCTGGCGCATCGAGGTCCTCAACGCCGGCATTACGGCCATCAATTCTTTTGCCTTGGCCGACATGGTTCCCCAAGGGCTGGTCGCAGAACCGGACTTGATCATCGTGCATGCGGGACACAACGAGTTTTACGGTCCCGGTGGAGCGGGATCATCGGCACGCGGGCTCTCCCCCTCATTGTTCCCTTGGATTGTCCGGATCAAGAAACTTCGAACAAGTCAGTTGATCCTCAGGTTATTGGCAAGTACGGAAGAAGACCGTGAACTACTGGAACTCCTTCCCGAAACACTCGAGATCCCGTGGCACGGAGAGACCGTACGGGCTGTGGAAGCTCGCTTTCGCGCGAATCTTGAGCAAATGGTCCGAACGGCCATAGGTGCGGGCGTCCCAATTTTGTTAACCACTGTGGCCTGTAACCTGCGCGACCAGGGGCCCATCCACTCTTTGCTGCCGCGAGACCTTACAGAGCAACAGATGGAGCGATGGAAGTCGCTGGTGCAGCAAGGGGAACGGCGTTTTCAGGAAGGCCAGTGGCAGTCCGCGCAAGAACTGTTCGAAGAGGCCGAAACCGTCGACAAGTCTTCGGCGCTGGTCGCCTATCGCTTGGCGCAGTGTCTGGACCGACAGAAACGGTGGAATGCCGCACGGGAGGCCTATGCCCGAGCCCGCGACCTAGACGGTTGCCGGCTTCGTGCTCCGAGCACTTTTTCGGACATCGTCCGGCAAGTCGCTGAGAGCCACTCGGAGCCGTCAGTTCACTTTTTCGACACGGCAGCCGATCTGCAGGAAAGGCTCGGACCGGAACCGCTCGGCCACAATGTTTTTCTGGAGCACGTGCACTACAACCTCGACGGACACTGGCAACTCGCCCTGTCCATCGCCCATTTCGTGCAAACGAAAATCCTGCAGCGCCCCTGGTCGGCCGAACGGGTCCCCAGCTTCCGAGAACGCAATGAGCTGCTCGGGGCCACCGCTCAAGACGAGTTGTTCGCTCACTCGATGGCTCTCGAAGTTCTGCAGAAACGCCCCATGAAAGACGCCGTAGACGTCCAGCAGCAAATCCGGTTTCTAACGTCGAGAATCCGGGAACTTTATCTCAGCCTTTCGCCAGCCGACCAACAAGTCTTCGCGGACTTGCCAATGTCGACGATGGACGCGGACCTCTTGGGGAGTTTGGCGTGGCAGTACGAGCGACGAGGGCGTCCGCGAGAGGCCATCCGGTGGTGGCGGCGTCGGGTTCGGCGGCGGCCTTGGTCGCCGGAAACTCACTGGCAACTCGCCCGCGCGCTGGCGGCGCAAGGGCAAACAGAAGAAGCGAGCCGCGAATTGCAAACCGCGCTGGAACTCGCTCCGCATGCCGCTGAGGCGACGCTTCCGCCTTGGGCAGACCGATTGCTCGGCCACCTTCGAGACGCAGAAAAAGGCGCAGGGACCTAACAGAGCCAGCCCCTGCGCCTCGGTGTCCAACCTCTTCTGCTGCCGTTCACCCGAAAACGTGGAAACCGACAGACGACATCTCACACAATACGGGCAGCCGCCTTTTCCGAACAGCCCGAGCCCTGTTCGGCTTCAGGTTCACCGCTTCGGCGATCGGGCGGGATGCCGGAAAAAACGAGCGAACGCTACTGGGCGCTGACCGTTTCGGATTCGCCGCCCGCCCGGCTGCACGTATTTTGAAGCACCCGCAAGTCGACAGATTCGCTGATAAAGTGAACCGCCCCGTCGCCGAACATCGCGAAGACGCCCCCTTGGTGGGCGCTGGACATCGGCATGCTGGTCCAGTTGCCACCGTCCACGGTATCGATCCACGTAATCAGGTCGCGGTCGGGGTGGTTGGGCGGACGCGTCCCGTCTACACCGCAGAAGCCGGTCGCTTCCAGCCATGACCAGCACCGCTGGCCGTTGTGGTTGCTCCCGGAACCGCACATCCGCCGGAACCTCTTTCCACGGAAAACCTCGCCGACCATGATCGTGTTGCTCAATCCGTCTTCGTATTGCCGCATTTGCTGGCCTTCAATCGGCAGGCCACCCCGCTGGTCTTTCGGGATCGGTGTCATCGACCATGGTCGTGAATTCCGCACCATTGCCCCGCCGCAAACCGTGCGGGTGGGATAGCCACGATGCCGCATCGAAGCATAATTGGTTCCGGCTGCCGTGACTCCTCCCGCCGTCATCCAGTGACGCTGAATGGGATCCGTCGCATCACTCGGACACAAATACGTGGGGATCAGTTGTTGCAAGACAAAGTTTCGATCGGCAATCTGCTGGGACGTTCCACCAAAACAGCGATGCAGACCGGTCTGTCCCCAATGCAACCTATCGTACAGTGCCGTCTGCTCGATGTACGGCAGAATGCGAGCGCGCCAACTGTAGCCCGGCGAACGGGTCCATGGTCGACACGACCCCGCCCAGTAATTGAGCGGATTCACTCTCTGCCAAGTAACCACCGGCGGAAAGTGCTCGGAAAAAGTATCCGCGTAGTTGTGTAACGCCACACCAATTTGTTTCAAATTGTTCCGGCACTGAGACCGACGCGCCGCTTCACGAGCCTGCTGGACTGCTGGCAGCAGCAACGCAATCAGAATCGCAATGATCGCAATGACAACCAACAGTTCAATCAGTGTGAAAGCAAGCCGCCGGCCACAAGTCGCTGCTCTGCATCTCGGCATCGCACTCCTCCTTTCATTCGAGAACAGGAAAACAACCACAAAAACGCAAACGAATTCTTCTGCTCCCCGGTTCTTCTGGCCGACAGGTTGTCAATTTTTTCAGAAGCAGTCGCTCCAATAATCTATACCAATTCGTCGATATTTTCCTGCCCTGACGACTCACTCAACACGATACACACCTTTGCGCTGTGATGCAACCATTTTTTCATGCGGCAGGGGTTCAGGAGGCCCTCTGGATGTCGCCTCCCGACGGCAAAATATGAAGCGACGATCGTCTCGCTTCATCAAAAAACCGCGCTCGATCGAGCCGAGCGCGGTTTCGCTACCATGTTACGTTCTTGTGAGGCCTTGCCCCTCAGAAAATCCTTACTGCATGTCGACCGTTTCCGACTCACCGCCAGCGCGGCTGGCCGTGTTCTGCAACACGCGAAGGTCCACCGACTCGCTGATGAAATGGACCGTTCCATCGCCGAACATGGCGAAAACGCCTCCTTGGTGCGGACTTGACAT
>JAADHY010000104.1 GCA_013151585.1 Planctomycetota bacterium | reverse complement strand
TACGACGCAGCCGGAGTCCTGCGTGGCGTCTGGTATCTGGAAGATTTGCTCACCTTGCGAGGCGGCCCGTACCTGCAACGGGACGCTCGAACCCGCGAGCCGCGTTACCGGCCGCGAGCGACGTGTTCCGCCTGGGGCGGCGTGGGCGAACTGGCCACGTCGGCTCCGGTCTATACCAACGCTCATCTTTCGCTCATCAGCCATTACGGCTACGACGCGATCTGGCTGTGCTGGAATCCGGGGCCGGAACGCACCGGAGAATTGCCGACTCGCGTCTGTCCCGGTCACATGCCCAAGGGAACGACGTACCAGCCTTTTACCGATCGGCTGCGCGACTTAACCGAACGCGCCGAGCGATACGACCTGCAGGTGGTGCTGCTCTATGCCGCTCCGCATCCGACCGACGCCCGGCAGACTCGTGCAATCGAGCAGTATGCCCGGCAGCTCCTGCGCGACGTGCCCAAGATTCGGACCATCGTCCTGTTGGACGAAGGGATGGGCTCGGTCCGGCACGGGCTGGATGCGTGGGTCGAGACCTGCAATCTGCTGGCGGCCGCGTTCAGGGACGTAAACCCCGAAGTCACCGTCGTGGCGTGGACATACACCTTCGCCGCCCGCGCCGCTCGGCGGTCGCAGTCCGAATGGTCCCAGTATGCCGACCGTTTGCTCCGGCTGGATCGCCGCATCGCCCTGATGGCCAATGTCGACAGCTTCCTGGCCCGCCGCCGGGACGGCACCGTGCAGCGAGCGTACGACTATTGCCTCAGCCTGAAAGCCCCGTCGGTCGACTACGCCCGGCTGGTGGACGCGATTCGGGCGGAGGCTGCGCGCGACGGCCGACAGCCCCGGCCGCTTTGGGCCAAAATCGAAACCCGCTTCAGTCAGGAATCGAATACGCAGCCGGAGATTCCCTGCATGCAGCGTTGGGTCGAGCGGTATCAAGCGATCAACGCGATCGGATCGCCCTCGGTGAGCGGAGTCCTTGGCAACTGGTACCATCAAGGTTTCTTCCCCACGCCGGTGACGGAACTGTTCGGCTGGATGAGCTACACCAACGGGCCGCAGCCAGACGAACTGCTCCGCGCAATCGCCCGACGCGACTTCGGCCGCGGCCAGGAAAACCTCGTGCTGGCCGCCTGGGCCGACTTCAGCGAGGCCATCTGGCACTATCCGTTCTATTACGGCCTCAGTTACACGATGAATGCGGGATACGCGCAACCGTTCTGGCTCGATCCGAACACGCCCAATCCGCGCCCGTGGCGGCGTGGCTTCGTCAACTCGCTCAAAGCCCTGCAGTTGACCGCCACAGGAGAAGGGCCCGGCTCCGGCCCTGAGAACCGGCGCCGATTGGCCGAACTGCACAAGCACTGGTCGGCGGGATTGAAGAAACTGCGTCGAGCCGTCGACGCGGCGCCCAAGCGAGTGCGGCCGGTGGCCGAATCGCACTGGCGAACGGCCCGCTCCTTTGGCGACAAGGCCGAAGTAACGCTGCGTCTGGTTCGCTGGCTGGATGCGCGCAACCGTTTCTATGCGGCCAAGACCGCGACGGAAAAACGGGCGGCGTTGGACGAACTGGAACGGATCGGGCGCCATGAGCTGGCGGCGGCACGCAAGGCCTTGCCCATGTACCGCCGCGACAGCCGCCTCGGCCACCTCAACCACGGCCGCGGTTGTTTCACGGCCATGACGATCGAATGGAAAATTGACCGGCTCCGGCGCGTCTTGGAAGAAAAAATCCCCAAGTTGCGCAACGAGCTGCGGTCGGCGGCCGAGTAGCCGTTTTCGCACCGAAAGGAATCGACGTTTCTGTTTTCGACGCGTTTGACAAGTCAGGGTCAGCAAGGCTCTGTCCAAAAGGAGGCCTTCACGGGATTCCGCAACCGGATTGATACAGGCGGAACGCCAGGCTTATACTGGCGGGGCGTGCTGGTTGCGCTGAGCAGATTGAGTACAGCTCCGAGCGTGGCGCCGGTTGTCCGGCTCTGTCACGCAACCAAGGTTCGACCGTATGCGTCGCACATTCGGTCGGCACGGTCTTCAAGTCTTCAGTCGAGATCGGCCGAAAAGAGGCCCCGGCGGGAGCCAGACGTTTTGAGCAGGAGGTGTCCTATGAAGACGACAATCCACCGGCGACAGTTTCTGGCCCGATCGTCGTCCGCGGTGGCGTCCGGTGCGTTGGGAACAGCGTTGGCCGTGACGGCCCCACGCTCTGCACGCGCTGTTTCGGCCAACGATCGGATCGTATTGGCGGTCATTGGGATTCGCGGCCGGGGCAACAAGTTGGCCTGCGATTTCGCGGCGCGCGACGACTGCGAAGTCGCTTATCTGTGCGATGTGGACAGCCGGCTGTTTGAATCCCGGTCCAAAGCAGTTGCGGAGCGCCAGGACGGCCGGACGCCGAAATGCGTACAGGATTTCCGCCGCGCGCTGGAGGACAAGTCGGTTGATGCGGTCGTCATCGCCACGCCGGATCACTGGCATGCGCTGGCGACCGTTTGGAGCTGCCAGGCCGGCAAGGACGTCTACGTGGAGAAGCCGGCCAGTCACACTCCGTGGGAAGGCCGCAAAATGGTCGAAGCGGCCCGCAAATACAAACGGGTTGTCCAATTGGGCACCCAGACCCGCAGCGCTCCCTACTTCATGGCAGCGAGGAAATACATCGAGAACGGCGGTCTGGGCAAACTCTACCTTTGCCGCGTCTTCAATCAAGTGCCCCATACCGATCCCAAAATGGCTGAAGACAGTGATCCGCCGAAAGGACTCGATTGGGACATGTGGAACGGTCCGGCTCCGGAGACCCGATACAACTACACGTATTGGGAACACTGGAACTGGTTCTGGCGATACTCCGGCGGCGACATCATCAACAACGGCGTGCACCAGATCGATATGGCTCGACACCTTTGCGGCGTGACGTACCCGAAATCGGTCTACTCGACCGGCGGCCGCTTTCACGCCACAGGATGTGCCGATGCGCCGAACACGCAGATCGCAACGTTCGACTTCGACAACTTGGTGATGACGTTCGAGCTGACTTGGAATACGCCGTACATGCTGAAGGTTGATCCGGGAGTGCGCAACGGCGATTTGTTTCCCTACTGGCTGCAATGCTCAACGCGAGTGGAAATCTACGGCGACGAGGCTGTGATGTTCATCGGCCGGGTGGGCGGAGACTGGCAAGTCTTCGTGCGTACGAAGAACCGGAAACCGGTCGTGAAGGATCAGATGTATGGACGCTTCCCCGATGACGTGCACCAAGAGAATTTCATTCAGTGCGTACGCAGCCGCGAGCGGCCCCATGCCGACATCCTGGAAGGACACCTCAGCACGCTCCTTTGCCAATACGCGAACATCAGCTATCGGCTGGGAGGCGAGAAACTGATCGTCGACCCCAAGACAGAAACGTTTACAAACAGTCCGAACGGCAACCAGTTGCTCCGCCGCGAATACCGCAAACCGTGGGTGTTGGAGGAGCAGGTGTAGCCGGCACCGACCGCCTGGATTCCGTTCGGTGCGGCTCTGCGGCCGAAAGCTGTGTCTGTGCGCATAAACCTCGGGGCGGCTCTGGGGGCCGATGTCCCGGTCATTGCTGTTCCCGCGGTAAGGGCTTTCCAGTTAGAGCAAGTACTGCGAGCGTTTGTTCGCGGCATCGGCGCTGGCAGCGTCGGGCAGGTTGGATCAGCTTCTGCGACAGATCATCGGCGCGCTGGAACCGGCCTACTTGCACCGCAGTTGCAAAGACGTGTTCGCTCCAGCCAAGGCCCTCCTGCTGGGCGTTCGTGGCAGGTCCGCGACAAAATTTGGGAATGCCGCTTATGAATGACCGGTCTTGCCTGTTGCGCAAACGACTGAGTACGGTCCTCAGCCTGGTGTTTGCGATTGCTATTGTCATGGGAGCCGGTCCAGGGTTGTATCTGGTGAACCCAGCCCCGAGCGATTCAGCAGCACACGTCACCTGGTTGGGCCTGCCGATTCTTTACGCGTGGATCGTCTTCTGGTTTCTTGTGGAGGCCATGGTCATTGTTTTGGCGTACCTTTTCCTTTGGGACGCGGCGCAGGAGTCTGACGTGCTGCCTGAATCGCAACACCGAGACGGTCCGCATGGGAATACGAATCCATGAACGCGATCTTGTCGGCCGCTGATACCACGTCCCGGCTCGGCCTGATGCCGCTGGTTGCTTTGGGCGTGTATTTGGCTTTGCTGTTAGGACTCGCCCTCTATGGGTATCTGAAAGCCAGGCTGACCGAAGAAGACTATTACCTCGCCGGTCGGCAGCAAGGCTTCGTCATCACCTCGCTGACCATTATGGCGACGTTTTTCAGTTCTTCGGCCATGCTGGCGGTTCCGGGGACGGTCTACAAGGAAGGCATCGCGTTCATGGTTTTCGCTCTGAACCTGCCGATCGCAGGCGGTGCGGTGTACGTCTTGGGCGCCCGGATTGCGCGCGTGGCCCGCGCTGGCGGCCATGTCACTCCGGCCGACATGGTGGCCGATTACTACGGGAACTCTCCGACGGTGCGTGTGCTGGTGGCGTTGGTGGGCGTTTTGTATGTGGTGCCGTATGTCGTGATCCAGATTCGCGCCGGTGGTCACCTGGCCCAGCAACTGTTCCCCAACATGGGAACGATCACGGTAGGCGGTCAAACTTTCGGCGCGTTTGCCGCAGGTGCGACCGTGTTGTCAATCGTGATGATGCTCTACATTCTGGTCGGCGGCATGCGCAGCGTTGCTCTGGCCGACGTGGTTCAGGGTTCCCTGCTGCTGACCGGCATGCTGGTGGCCGGATACACGGTCATCGCCGCACTGGGCGGGCCGGGGCCATACGTGGAGGCGGTTTCGCAACTGCCGCCGGAGGCTCTTTCATTGCCCGGCGCGACGGGACGGTACACCGCGTGGAGTTTGATGACGATCTGCATTTTCGCGTCCCTGGCTTCGATCATCCAACCAGCACAGTGGATGCGATTCTGCGCGGCCCGTTCCCCGCAGGCCTTGAAACGGACCTCGCTGATCTTTTCAATCGTTCTTCCCGTGTGCTTTTTGTTAGGTGTGATGCCCGTGGGGTTGGGAGCCCGCGCTTTGTATCCTCCGCAGCGGATCGGTGGCGAGCTGTTGCCCCATCCCGAAGTGGGACGGTGGGACCAGGCGCTGATCACCGTGCTGCGAGACCATGGCGTGGAGGTGCTGGGGCCGGCGGGGCCGCTCATTGTCGCCATGCTCTTCATCGCGATTCTTGCGGCTTCGATGAGCACAGCCGACTCGAACCTGCACGCCCTCAGCGCCGTGCTCACCCGTGACATCTACGATCGCTTCCTCAGACCCGGGGCCAGCGAACGGGAACGGGCCTGGGTGGGCCGATTCGTGATCGTGGCCGGATCGGCGCTCGCGCTGGCTTTGGTGCAAATCGGCGAACACCGACAAGATTTCGCTCCGCTGCGCATGATCATCGAGATGCAGTTTGTGGCTATGGCCTTCTCCTGTCAGTTGCTGCCGGTGGTCATTGACATGCTCTTCCTGCACCGCGGCACGCGCTCGGGCGCCATCGGGGGACTGATCGCTGGTTTGCTGACGGTCGCGCTGTTCACCCCGGCTCCCGGAATCCTTCTCGGTCAGAGCCTCGGCCAGCCGGTCGCACAAACAGCGGACTACTTGAAAAGTCTGTTCGACATCGGCTTCTGTGGGCTTGTGGTCAATGTTGTGGTCTTTGTGTCGATCAGCGGGCTCGCGAAAGCAGCGCGGGCGAACCAGGGGGCGCAATGATCAGACTTTGGTGAGGACAGCCAGAACGGAGAGCCACTCGACGGTCGGGGCGTCATTGAGATCCAAGCTTTACCCCAAAAAAACGCCGAACGATTTCCCTCCAAGGAGCTTGCCGTGATCGCGACCATCGCGTCCGTAGAGACGACCGCCGTTTCTTATCCGGTTGCGGGCCATTTCAAGTTTCTCACCGACGGCTCTGGGAAGCCCGTCGGCCGGCCGTGTGTCGTCGTGAAGATCACCGATGAGGCGGGTAACGTCGGCTGGGGCCAATGCGTCCCGGCCCGCACTTGGAGCTACGAGACGCCTGAATCGGTCAAGTCGACCATTGACGCCTACCTCGGACCGGCGCTGGTCGGTCAGGACGCCTTCGACCAACCTGCGATCCAAAGGGTTCTCGACCGCAACATCGCACCGTCATTTTCGACGGGCCAGCCGATTTGCAAAGCCGGTCTTGATTTAGCGCTGTTCGACTTGACCGGGAGGATCCTCAACCAGTCGGCCGCGCGGCGGTGGTCGCGCGAAAGCCGCAGGTCCATTACGCTGAGTTGGACCATTGATGTTCGGGAATTGGAGGAGCTGCCGAGGCTGGTCGAACAGGCTCACGACCGCGGGTTTCGCCATTTCAATCTCAAGGTGGGCGCCGACGCGCAGTTGGACCTGGAGATGTGTCGCGAAATGCGCAGGCTCGCGCCGAACGCCTTTCTTTGGGTCGATGCCAATGGCGGGTATGACCTGGAAACAGCCCTGACGGTCGCGCCGAAGTTCGCAGACTTGGGCATCCAGGCCTTCGAGCAGCCGTGTCCGGCGAACCGGCTGAGCTGGTTTGCGCGTTTGAAAAAGCAAGCCGCCCTGCCGATCTTGATGGACGAGCCGATTATCACGGCGGTGGATCTCGAGGAGTTTCATCGCCTCAACCTGCTCGACGGAGTCGCCATGAAAGTGGCTCGCTGCGGCGGGTTGACCGAAGCCCGAAAAGTGTTGAAATATCTTCTCGAAAACGGGTTGCTTTTCTTTGCGAGCGGGCTGACCGATCCCGATGTGTCGCTCGCCGCGTCGTTGCTCTTGTTTGGAGCCTACGACTTGCAGCACCCGGCAGCGCTGAACGCCCCGCAATTCCTCACGCACACCGTGCTGAGGGAACCGATCCGCATCGAGGGAGACCAGGCTACGGTGCCGACCGGTCCCGGACTTGGCGTCGAAGTCGACGAGGCCAAACTTCGCGATCTGCAGGTCCACATGGGCCGAAAGATCCCCAGATGCAGCAGCCAATGACAGGGTCTAACTAACGGGTGCGCCCTTGGTATCCCCGCCGCCGGACCTATCCTCGTCCTCCCCTGCTGCATTCTTCGACCTTACGACTTTCCCGAGTTTCCCCCTCATGCCTGCCGCGGTTGCGGCGCAGGCAAGCG
>JAADHY010000377.1:2330-9501 GCA_013151585.1 Planctomycetota bacterium | reverse complement strand
CGGGCAGATCGCTCCCGGCGAAGTGAACCGGTATCGCTTCCGAGCCACAAAAGGGCAGCGGCTGGTGATCGCCACCAAGGCACGCGACCTGATCCCATACATCGCGGATGGCGTGCCCGGCTGGTTCCAGCCGATCTTAACCCTTTACGATTCCAAAGGGCGTGAGCTGGCTTTCAACGATGACTTTCGCTTCAAGCCGGACCCGGTCTTGTTCTTTGAGGTCCCCCAAAACGGCGACTACATCCTGGAAATTGCTGACGCGCTGTATCGAGGCCGAGAGGACTTCGTCTACCGGATTACCATCGGCGAGCTGCCTTTCGTGACCAGTCTGTTTCCCTTGGGCGGGCACGTGGGTGATCCGATTCGGGTCAAAGTGGAGGGTTGGAATCTGGATGATCCGCAGATTTTGCTCCCTCAGGACACGTCCCAACCGGGAATCCACTGGATTGCAGTCCGCAGCCGTGGCGTGGTTTCCAACTTCTGGCCTTTTGCCGTAGATACTCTGCCGGAGATCGCCGACCAGGAACCGAACAATGACCCCTCGGGGGCCCAATCGGTTTCTCTGCCGACGATTGTCAACGGAAAGATCGATCAACCGGACGATTGGGACGTTTTCCGGATTCGAGGTCGGGCCGGACAGATGGTGGTCGCCGAGGTCATGGCTCGCCGTCTCGATTCTCCTTTGGATTCTCTCCTGAAACTGACTGATGCCGAGGGCCGAATCGTGGGGATGAACGACGACCATGAGGACTTGGGGTCTGGCCTGAACACTCATCACGCCGATTCCTACATCCGCGTCCGACTGCCGGAGAACGGAACCTATTACCTCTATCTCGGCGACACCACCCGACATGGCGGTCCGGCTCACGCTTACCGTTTGCGGATCAGCGAGCCGCGGCCGGACTTCGACTTGCGCGTGGTCCCATCGCGCGCTTCCTTCCGGAGCAAAGGCAGCACCAGCGTCAGCGTCTATGTGTTCCGCAGAGACGGCTTCGATGCCCCCATCACTTTGCGGCTGAAGGATCCGCCGGATGGCTTCTCCTCGCGCGCCGTCACATTGTCGCCTTCTCAAGACATGGTGCGGTTCCCGATCAAGACCCAATTGCAAAAGACTGAGAAACCCATCCCGTTGAGGATCGAAGGCCACGCCACGGTGTTCGGACGCGACATCGTTCACGAGGCAGTGCCCGCCGAAGACTGGATGCAGGCTTTCCTCTGGCGGCACTTGGTCCCGTCCGAAGATTTCTTGGCGCTGGTCTATGATCCCTCTTATCAACCGCCGTCGAAACGGGAATTGCCAGCCAAGATCAAAGCAAAGGCTCTGGAAGAGGCCAAGCGAACCGCTGGCGAACGCCAATTCAAGTTTTCCAAACGACAGGTCGCCAACCGGCTCCGACAGCTCAAACGCCTCTACGAAGAGTGGCTTCTGACGGACGCGTTCTACGCGCGGAAAGTGGCCGAGTGCGAAGTCGGCGCCGAAGAAGAAGAGTGACACCTGTCGGTCTCTCGGACCCAGTCAACTCGTCGATTCGCTTCTCGTCCCCGAGCGATCGAGGGAACGGCCTCCCGCGGCTGGCCCCGTCGTTGCCCTGCCGGTAAATCGCTCCGATGGTCCGTCCGCCTCCGAGTTCGCGCCGGCAGCAGTCAAAACTGAAACGAAAAGATTGCTGCAAACGGTTTCGACACGGAAGCTTATGTCCCCCTTTCCCGCTTGTGAGAAAAGAGAGGCTCGTCGAAAGCGAGCTGGCTGCGGGCCGTCGCTCCGTCACCCGTCAACTTCAAAGACGTTTCCCAGTCCCGGGTCACCGCTTCGCGAGGAATCGGCGAACACGGGTCCGAAAACCAGCGGCCCATGCTGACGTCGCGTTCGTAAGGCAGCCGTCGATTGTTGGGGTCTTGTTGGAATCAGCCGTGCTCAATGAACCAGACCCTTGCAAATAGTGGTAATATGTGCATTTCCCGGCCATGGGAGACTCGCCGTCGACGGTGCTTCGGGTTCGCTTTTGCGAAAACGGACCGGGAAGCGTATAAGAGCAATAGAGCCAGCGAAGACACGAAGGAGTTCTCACCATGGCCCGCAAGATGCTGCACATTTTCCGGAATAACCCGCTTGGCCGGGAGAACCTCATCCAATCCATTTCGTTCTGCCGCAAAGTCGGGAATCTAGAGCTTTGGCTTTATTATCCCGAACACACGCAGTGCCTGATCGCGTTTGATTCCGGCGTGGTGACGCTGGACCTGGACGCGACTTACACTCGGTTCCGCGAGACGGCCGAGCGGCACGCTTTGGAATTGCTCGCGGGTTCGGGCTTGGTGTCTCACAAAGTGACTCCCAGCAAGTTCACCAGCCAGAACTTGGAAGAGCTGTCTGGGGAATGGGACATCATGCTTTGCCCTCGCGTCATCAGCGAGTCAATGTCTCGGATCGGGATCGGACATATTGGTCGCCGAGTTCGGGCGCTAGTCAAGGCCAGCGATTTTCCGATATTCATTGCTAGTCCGTGCGAGCGTCCTTGGCAGAGCATCGCCGCCTTTTTCGGAGGTTCGGATTTGGGTCTGCGGGCAGTTCGGCAAGGATTGAGTCTGGCGGAGCAAGCGTCGGTGCCACTCTCCGTTTTCACACAACTGGAAGATGCGACGGAGCGGGAATGCCGGGAGAAGCTGGAGAAGTCGGGCGTGATGGAACGCATGAGTCAGCTCCGGGCGGACTGGGTGATCTGGAGGAACGGCTCGATGGAGGCCAACTTGTACGACGTGCCGCGAGACGCGTTGGTTGTGGCTGGAGCGGCAGGCGATTCGGCCATGCATGAACTGCTTTTCGGTAGCAAGCTGGAATTGATTCAGCGGACGCTTCCGAATCCGCTGGTCATTGTCGGCCCGAGCTGTAAGAAGTTGCTTTGATTGGTCCTCTGAGCGGCGCCACTCGGGCGGCTTGTCGTGGACCTCGCTTCCGGTTTTCCCGAAGTCCGTTGCGAACGACGAGACTCTGCGCCCATAATCGCCACTGGATTGGAATGGAAAATGTGAGTCGACGGCATCCCGCCGGAGCGGTTTCCGGCGGCAGGAAGCCCGGCTGATGAAGTGACAGAATGACAAAGGGACGAGCGAAGGAGAATTCGGATGCGAAAGGACAATCGACGAGGCTTTTTGAAAAAATCAGCGGTCGCCGCGGGGGCCACGTTGGCTGCACCAGCGATAGCGAAGAGCCGCCAGAGTGCGAACGACCGGATTCGGATCGGGCTGGTCGGGCTGGGCGGACGGATGCGGGCCCACGTGCAGGCATTGGCGGAGCTGGAATCGGAGGCGAACGTCGAAATCGTCGCCATCTGCGATTGTGACCAGTCCAAGTTGGATTTGGCGCCCAAGCGCTATCCCGAACTGAAAGACAAGAAGCTGGTCGCCTACAAAGACATGCGGAAGATGTTCGAGGACAAGTCGATCGATGCGATCAGCAATGCGTTAGGCGACCGGTGGCACGCGCTCTCGACGATTTGGGCCTGTCAAGCGGGCAAGCACGTTTACGTCGAAAAGCCGGGCATCCACAATTTGTTTGAAGGCCGACAAATGGTCGCGGCCGCTCGGAAGTACAAGCGGATGGTCCAGCATGGTACCCAGAACCGGTCGAGCCCGAACATCGTCGAAGGGATTCAAAAACTCCGAGAAGGCGTGATCGGCCACGTCTACGCCGCTCGCGGAATCGATTTCAAGATTCGAGGCAATCTGGGACGGATTCGACCAAGTCCGGTGCCGGCCGGACTCGACTGGGATCAATGGCTGGGGCCGAAGCCCATGCGGCCTTACAGCCAGTTCTGGCATCGTAGGTGGTACTGGATTCTGGAACTATCCAGCGGGTGCTTCGCGAATCAGGCCGTCCATGAGCTGGATATCATCCGATGGGGGCTCGGATTGAAAGAGCTTCCCACGCACATCGCGGTCACGGGCGGAAAGTTCGTCCACGAGGACGATCGAACCTCGCCCACTCATGCCGCGTGGATGTACCAATTCCGCGGAGGCGAGCCGATGGTCACTTACGAGCATCGGTCGTGGTACACCAACAGCGAGGCGGGCTTCCGAGACAAATACCCCTTCGTCCAGCCTGACTATCCGGTCGGTACGATCTTCTTCGGCACCGAGGGCTACCTGATCTTTCCCGACTACAGCAGCTATTACACCTTCTTCGGAAAAGGGCGTAAGTACGAACCGGGGCCAAGCAAGTCGGAGGAGGGACATCCCATGGTGAATACGCCTCATTTCCGAAACTGGATCGACGCCATCCGCGCCGGCGACCACACGCGGCTGAATGCTGACATCGAGGAGGGGCACAAATCGACCGCGATGTGCTTGCTCGCCCGAACGGCCTATCAAGTCGGACGCTGCCTGCGCTTTGATCCCAAGACCGAGCGAGTCATCGACGACGAAGAGGCTGATCGGCTGCTGAACGAACCGGAATACCGGGAGCCGTACGTGGTCCCGAAAGAGGTTTGAAACCGTTTGAAGCCAGACCGGCGCACGACGCACTGGGTCGGCGAGCGATCGGCGTTGTCGAGCCGAGCAGGGACGAAAGAGCCTTCTTCGGAATGAGTCCCGCTCGGCTTGACTGCCCATCACTGTCGGCGATCGAACGCGAGGGGCGACCTGCTCGCAGCGCCTGCCCGGTCCGTGTCCGTTCGCCCAGCTTTCCGGACGAGCAGGATGGCTCTTCTTGAGCCTTCTGCGACGTCCTTGAATATCCTGCCGCACCGCGAATCAACCGGAAGGGGCCTGCCATGACACGCCGTTTACTAATCTCGACGTTCTCGGTCTGTTTTGCCTTCGCGTTGGCCCATCAGACCGTCATGCCTGGCCATGCCCTGAGCGCGGACACCGCCTCTGCGCCAACAAACTTGGTCCGTAACGGAGGATTCGAAGAAGGACTGACGGGTTGGTCGACGTTCTGGACGCGGGACCGGGGGGCCGGTCGGGCTCGACTGGATTCCGCCACGAAACACGGCGGACGCCAGTCCGTGCGGCTGGAACACACGGGCCGGCACGATTGGAGTTTCTCCCCGAACTTGAAGCTGGCTGTCCGGCCGGGGGAATTGATCGAGCTGAGCGCATGGGTCAGGATCGAAGGCTCGGGGGAAGTCACTCTGGGAGCGATCGCGTATGACAAGTCCCAGCGGGTGGTCGACTGGGGTTATGGCGGTCGGACGCTGCGTGGATCTCAGCCGTGGCAACAGTTGCGAACGCGGCTGGTCATTTCCGACGACGTCACTCACATCGCCCCTCGCTTGACGGGCAACGGGCCCGCGACCGTCTGGCTGGATGATTTTTCCGTCCGTCGCGCCGGCCACTTGGACGATCTGCGACAGCCGAATCTTCCGGCTGAGGTGTCAGCTCGGTCGAAGACGCTCGCCTTCACGTTGCGGACGAAAGACGGCACATTTTCCATTCGCGATCTGCGCGACGGCCGGGAATGGACGCAACGGTCGTTGGGCCGGTCTGGCGTGGTGCTTCGGGCGGAGGCCCAAGGTCTCTCGGTGCGGTGGCAATGGTTCCTGCCGACGCGCGATCTCACGGTCCGAGCAGTGGCTAAGTTGGAAGCGGATCGACCGGAGCTCGTCGTCTGTCTGACAAGCACCGGCGAACTGGCCGCTCCGTTGCGCTACCCGCATCCGTTTCTGACGGCGCCGCCAAGCTATTTGGTCGTGCCGATGAACGAAGGCATTTCGTATCCGGTCGATGACCCGACGATCCGACAGCGGAGGCTCATCGCGTACGGTGGTCACGGTATCTGCATGGCCTTTTTCGGAGCGACGGACGGGCAAGCTGGCTACGAAGCCATCATCGAAACGCCGGATGACGCGTCGATCCGCATTGCACGTCTCGATGGCCGTCTGTGTATCGCTCCGGAATGGGATCCGCAGAAAGGGCGGTTCGGTTACCCCCGACGGCTGCGGTACGTCTTCTTCAACCAAGGAGGCCACGTTGCCCTTTGTAAACGCTATCGGGAATACGTGCGCGACCAGGGGCGGCTGGTTACGTTTCTTCAAAAGCGCAAGAAGAACCCGAACGTGGACTTGCTGATCGGCGCAGTCAACGTTTGGTGCTGGGAACGAGATGCGTTGGGAATCATTCGCGAGCTGCGACAGGCGGGCATCCAGCGAATCTTGTGGAGCCATCGGCAGCCGCCCGAGGGGATCCGGACGATGAATGAGATGGGCATCCTGACCAGCCGCTACGACATCTATCAGGACGTAATGAATCCGGCCAACTTCCCGAAGCTCCGCGGCGTGCATCCGGACTGGACGACGCCGGCCTGGCCGGACGACTTGATGATCGGGGCTAACGGCGACTGGGTACGAGGCTGGCGGGTCCGCGGGAAAGACGGCCGATGGTACCCGTGCGGCGTCCTGTGCGATCGACGCGCTGTCGATTACGCCCGGAAGCGAATCCCGGAAGAGCTGAAAACGCATCCGTATCGGTGCCGGTTCATCGACACGACGACCGCCTCGCCGTGGCGGGAATGCTATCATCCGAAACATCCCATGACGCGCAGCGACAGCCGGTACTGGAAGATGGAGCTGTTGCGTTTCGTTTCGGAAGAAATGAATCTGGTGACGGGGAGCGAAACCGGCCACGACGCGGCCGTTCCTTACGTACACTACTTCGAGGGAATGCTCAGCCTGGGTCCGTACCGCGTTCCGGACGCCGGTCGCCGCATGTCCGAAATCTTAGAGGAGGTCCCGGAACGCGTCGCGAAGTTTCAGGTCGGACACCAATATCGGCTCCCGCTCTGGGAGCTGGTCTATCACGACTGCGTCGTCGCTCAATGGTACTGGGGCGACTACAACAACAAGCTCCCCTCGATCTGGGACAAGCGCGATCTGTTTAACGTGCTTTACGGGACGCCGCCCATGTTCATGTTCAACCGGCGGCTCTGGCGAGAGAACCGAGAGCGATTTGCCAAGAGCTATCAGACGATTAGCCCTGTCGCCCGTGCCACCGGCTACAGCGAAATGACCGACCATCGATTCCTGACGCCGGATCGTGCGGTTCAGCAGACTCGCTTCGCTAACGGGGTGGTCGTCACGGTGAATTTCGGACAAAGGCCCTTCCGCATGCCCGACGGCACCCAGTTGGCTCCAATGAGTCACCACGTCGCTGGGCTTTCGGGACAGTGAGTCCGCTC
>JAADHY010000377.1:0-2323 GCA_013151585.1 Planctomycetota bacterium | reverse complement strand
CGGGCCTAGCCGCGAGACACGAAGCCCGAAACGCTCCGCTTGGGCGCTCGAACGGACCGGGCCGCTCGTCGAGCGCGAGCGGCGCGTCCAGTTGTCCGTTTAACTCGACAAAGTCCCTTTCGAAGACGGCACGCCCTGCTGACGCGGATCAATGGCTACCGCCTGTCGAATCGCTCGGGCCACGGCTTTGAAGATTCCTTCGGCAATGTGATGGCTGTTGGCGCCGTAATGCAGCACGATGTGAAGATTCATGGGCACGTTGGTCGCCACCGCCTGCCAGAAGACGTCGACCAATTCTGTGTCGAACGCTCCCACTTTCTCCGTCGGAAACTCGACCCGGCTGACGAACCAGCTTCGGCCGCTCAAATCGACTGCCGCCGTCACCAACGTCTCTTCCATGGGCAGCGTGACGCTGCCGTAACGAGCGATGCCGCTCTTATCCCCCAACGCGTCGGCCAGGCCCCGCCCCAAGCAGATGCCTACGTCTTCGACCGTGTGGTGACCGTCGACTTCCAGATCCCCCTGCGCCGACAGTTCCAAGTCAATCAGGGAATGCTTGGAAAACAGGGTCAGCATGTGGTCGAAAAAACCCAACCCCGTCGAAATCGTCGACCGACCGCTGCCATCCAAGTTGATCGACAACGTAATGCTTGTCTCGGCCGTTGTGCGGGTGACAGACGCCCTTCGCGGCATGCTGACTCGTACTCCCTTTCCGACATTTCTTGAAGACTCGCCACCGTCCTCTGGTCCGCTTGAATCCCGAGTTCGACCATACCAACTCGTCGTGCGATCGAACCCGCTGCACCTCCCGTCTTTGCTCACGCTCCGTTGTGAGACCTCCACTGGTCCGAAAACACGAACTTTGTTCGCGTTTTGACAGCCGGCGCTGGCAGCGTCGGCCGCAGACGCCGCCGGAGCTTGGCAGTCGTAGGGTGGGGACGGCCCACCACAGAATCGCGGCGCTGGCCCTCATGTGAACGCAAGGCACTAGCCTGCGGCCTGGTGCTGATAGACCGACCGGTCGCGAGACCGGCGGCTAGCTCCCCGGCGTTCCCTTTGATTGCGGCCTTGCACCACGTCCGCGCTTTTTTATGCACACCCTGGTATACATTCCGGCCTCGCGGGACCGCCCCACGGCGTGCTCCCAGAATCATACGGGCTGATTGAGCCGACGCAACCAGCAAAACGGGCTGGTAATGGCGAATCGCGCCGATTCACGTGCGGGTTCGCGGCAGAAGTGCCCCTTCTTCTCCAAATGGAATCGCGGCGAAAGCGGTTTTAGAAGGATTAATCCGATTGTAGGGACGGGCGGACCGGAGCGGGTGGGCCGTTTTCGTTGGCGCGGAAACGCACGTCGCCCTTGGTTGCCAGCGACGATTGCAGACTTTACAGTCGTGCCGAGTTCAGAGGCTTGTTGAGAATCATTGAAGCGTCGTCTGGTCGTTTTTTTTACAGAGTGCAACGAGGAGCAGGCTTATGTTCGATCTCAATGCGGCGGTGGTGGGGGCAGGCTTCATCGGGCCGGTTCATGTGGAAGGGCTTCGGCGCGCAGGCGTGAACGTGATCGGCATCTTGGGAGTTGATGACGCGGAGACGCAGCGAGCGGCGGCCGAGCTGGACTTGAAGCCGTACGCCAGCTTCGATGAACTGCTCGCTGACGATTCCGTCCACTCTGTTCACATCGCGACTCCCAACCGCCTGCACTTCGAAATGGCCAAGCGGGCGTTGCAGGCGGGCAAGCACGTTTTGTGTGAAAAACCGCTGGCGATGAACTCGAAAGAATCCGCAGAGCTGGTCGAACTGGCTCGCCAAACGGGCCGGGCCGCGGGCGTCAACTACAACTTGCGGTTCTACCCGCTGAACATCGAAGCGCGCGACCGTGTTCGCCGCGGTCAAGTGGGTGACGTCTACTCGGTCTGCGGGAGTTACGTCCAGGACTGGCTCTTCTATCCCACCGACTACAATTGGCGGGTGCTGGCCGAAGAAGGGGGCGCGCTGCGGGCCGTGGCCGACATTGGTACCCACTGGCTCGATCTGGTCCATGCCATCACGGGCCTCGAGGTCGAGGCGGTGTGCGCGGATTTGAAGACGGTGCATGCCATCCGACAGCGGCCCAAAGGGGAAGTCGAGACTTTCAAGGGCAAGCAGGAACAACCGGTCGAAACGGAGTCTGTCAAGATTACCACCGAAGATTTTGGCTGTATCATGCTTCGGTTCCAGGGCGGAGCGCGCGGGGTTTTGTGGGTCTCGCAAGTCACGGCCGGCCGCAAGAATTGCCTCCGGTACGAGCTGGCCGGGGCGAAGTGCGCTTTGGAATGGTGCA
>JAADHY010000093.1 GCA_013151585.1 Planctomycetota bacterium | reverse complement strand
GGCCGACTACATTGTGCGGCGCTGGCCGGAGATTCCCGAAGATTGGGGCCATAAGACCGGAGTCGCTACGCACGTCGCCGTCACTAGCCTGGAACGCACGCTAATCACTTTGGCCCACCAGACCGGCGATCGCCGTTACATCGACTTTTGCCTGAAGCAACGTGGGCTGGGCGATTGGAATCTGGGCATCGTCATCGGCCGCCGGCCGCTCATTGAAGGACACATTTACGCTTATCTAGCTCGGTGTCTGGCTCAACTGGAACTGTATCGGAGCCAGCCCGACCCGAAACTGTTGACCCAGACGGACCGGGCCATCGACTTCATGACGCGGAGGGACGGTCTGGCCATTACGGGCGGATGCGGTCAGTGGGAGATTTGGACCGACGACCAAGACGGACGCGGGCAACTGGGCGAAACATGCGCGACGGCTTATCAAATCCGCATCTACGACAGTTTGCTACGTCTGCGAGGAGAAGCGTTTTTCGGCGATTTGATGGAGCGAACTATCTACAACGCGCTGTTCGCTGCCCAATCGCCGGACGGACGCCGGATTCGATACTACTGCCCGCTGGAAGGCCGGCGAGCTTATCATCCGACGGACACGTACTGTTGCCCTTGCAACTACCGTCGAATCGTGGCAGAGCTGCCGGCCATGGTCTATTACCGGTCCGGAGCAGGCGTCGCGGTGAATTTGTACGCCGAGTCGGAGGCAAAATTGGACTTACCGGATGGCACGTCGCTGCGCATTCGCCAAAAGACCGATTATCCGAGCAGTGGCCGCGTCCAAATCGTACTGCAGCCGTCCCGGCCAACTCGCTTTCCGGTGCTATTGAGAATTCCAGCGTGGTGCAAAGGGCCACAAGTGCGCGTAAACGGCCATGAGCTTGAGCGGGCTGCGCGGCCCGGTCAGTTCCTTTCGATTCAGCGGGAATGGAAGTCCGGCGACCGGATCGATTTGGACATGCCCATGCGGTGGCGACTGATCCGCGGCCGAAAGCGGCAAGCGGGACGCGTGGCCGTGATGAGAGGCCCGCTGGTCTTCTGTCTGAACCCGTCGCAGCACAAGGAGCTGTCTGACTGGGACGGAGCAGACCTGGGACGTATTATGCTGGACCCCGAGTCCTTGGGGGATCCCGTGCCGGACTCTTCAGTCCGTCCGGGTGGCGTGGCCTGCCGTTTGCAAGCGTGGAAGCCCGGCTACCGGGTTAAGCGGCCCGGCGACCTGAAGTTGCTCTTGACCGAGTTCCCCGACCCTGGCGGCCGCGCCGTTTATTTCCGCGTTCCGGACCTTTCGGTCGCTGTGGAAGACGAATTGCTTGCCGGACGCTGACCGCCCGGAGCTTTTGGGGCGGCATGGCACCCGGCGAGATAGGTCCGCCCCTGCTGCATTGCTGATGGCAACGCCGCGCCGAAGCAGCCGGTCGACGAGCTGCTGGTCGCGAGCCCTATTCGTTGTCGCCGAACTCGAACAGCATGTCCCGCTCGTCGTACGGTTGGATGGAACGGTACCACGCTGTCCAGCGCTTAACCGCTTCGGCGCGCCACTTTTGGATCGCGGCTTCATCGGGCGGTCCGCCTTTCGGGCCTCTCGGAGCGTCTGGCAGACCGAACCCGAGTGGACGGCGACTCAGTGTGCAAAGCGCGTTGCGAGCTTCGATGGCGACATCCAAATCCGGGTCTTTGAGGCCTTCGATCAAAATCGGCGCCAGCCGGATGTCCTCGCACCGGCCTAGAGCCCACATGGCCGTGCGGCGAACCTCAACACGCGGGTCCTTCGCGAGCTTGACCAGCAAGTCCTTCTTGCCAATCAATTCTTCTCGGTGGCCAATCTGGATTTGCTGGACCAGTTGTTGCTGAGCCGTTTCGACGTCGAGGTTTTTCGGGTTCGCCAGCTCGGTCAGGAGTTTGTCGAGCGGAGTGTCGATCTGACGCGCCTCAATGCGTCCGTCGCGGGCTTCAGCCTTCGACAGATCCTCAGGCAAACCGCGTCCACCGGAAAGCAGACCACCGCCAAAAGCCGCCGGCCGATGGATCGGTTTCACATGTTTCGCCGTCGACTTGCTGAGGAACAGCAAAGCGAAACTGGTGTCGGATACCTCGTTGATCGCCTGGTTCCATTTGCTGTGCCAGCTCCCATCCTTGTTCTGCGTCGCGAGCAAATGGGATGCGCATTCCGCGTACCAATCGTGGGTTCCGAAATGAGTGACATGGGCGAGCGCTCCGACACGTTCCATCCCGTAAAAGTAATAGATCGGAGCGCCGACAGGGTTCTTTGTCGTGAAGTTGACCCCAAGCCACCCCAGTCCCCGCTGGATGCCCGGATCCAAATTCGTCGGCTTGAGCTTTGGGACGTAGTCGCCGTCTTCCATAAGCAACTCTTCGGGACTCTTCTGCGGCTCCTTTTCTTCTTCCTCTTCGACAGCCTCCAAAACACCCAGCGCCAACTTGCTCGAACGTTTCTTGTCCGCTCCCGGCGACCATTCTTCGCCTTCCGCCAGATGGAGCCGAGCGCTGAGCAAGCTCCCGACGCCAGCCGCGGCCATACTGTGTCGCGGCTCCCGCCGCGCGGGGTTTTCGTTCGTTCCGACGGGCCAGTAGGCGAAGGCCCCTTCTTTCAATTGAGTTCGCAAAAGCCAGCCGGCGAGCCGGTCCCAAACTCGGATCGGCACCCGAACGCCCGATCGAGTGGCTGCCCAAAGTCCCAGAGCACCATACTGAGTGATGCTGGTGTCGCCCCCCACCTTCCGATACGGATATTCCCAATAGCCCTCCGGCGCTTGGCGAGAGACCAAATACCGCGCAATCGCCTCGATTTCCGGCTGGTACTTCTTGGCGTCGGCTTCTTCCAATAGCATCGCATCGACGCCGGCTTCATAAATGTGGTGCCGCAAGGGAGTGTACTTGTCACCCGCTACTTTCGCCCGAACCCGCTTGACCGCGCGTTGGATGATGGGCGTGTTTGGTGGAGCTCCGGCTACCAGCATCGCGTAAGCGGCCAGATCCAGCTCCGGACCATCCTCGGTGGCCGCCTTCTCTTTCAAGAAATCAATACCGCGCCGGAGGGCTTGCTGCACTTCCCCTTTGGAAACTTGGCCGCTCGCTGGCGGTGTTCCAGAAAACGCAAACGTGGCAAGCATCACCGCGGCCGCACCGACGGCCCACCGGATGCGCCGCTTGGTTGGGAGAAAGCGAGACTTAGCCATCGATGGGATCGCCTTCCGAAGCCCGCCGCGAGATTATGCCCAGAACTCAGGAGAGGGCGAACCGGAACCTCTTGCCCCGTCGCCCGCCAGCGTGACCACTGCCTCCGTACGCACATCCTATGACGGTCTGGGCGTACTGTCAACGACTTCAGCGATCGCGAGGGCCGAGCGGGGATCTGCCCGGAGCACGCCAGAGAGCTCGGCTCGCACGTCCACCCCCTCAGGCCAGTCCGTACTGGCGTAACAGGGCGGTCGGGTCCGGGTTGCGGCCGCGGAAAGCCCGAAAAACATCCAGCGGATGCCGGCTGCCGCCCAAGGCGAGGACGGTTCCCCGGAAGCGACGCCCCACTTCCACCACAGCGTGCTCATCCTCCAGTCCCGCCTCTTCAAACGCCGCAAACGCATCCGCGCTCAGTACCTCGGCCCACTTGTAGCTGTAGTAACCCGCGGCGTATCCCCCGGCGAAAATATGCTGAAAGGCGCAGAGGAAACGGTCTTCCGGAAGAAGCGGCAAAACGGCCGTCCGCTCACTGATGCGTCGCATCACGTCAAACGGTGTCTCGGGACCGCCCGGCTGGTAAGAGTGATGCAGATGCAAATCCGTGAGTGCGAACAGCAACTGTCGCAGCATCTGGGTCCCGGCGGCGAAAGTGCGCGAGGCGCGCAGCTTTTCAAGCAGATCGTCCGGGAGCGGCTCACCGGTCTGGTAGTGGCTCGAGATGGCGCGGATCGTTGGCCGATGATAGCACCAGTTCTCCATGAACTGACTCGGCAGTTCAACCGCATCCCATTCGATTCCACTGATGCCGGCCGCGTCGGGCTCATCGACCGTAGTCAGCATGTGCTGCAGCCCGTGCCCGAACTCGTGAAACAACGTCTCGACCTCTCGGAACGAAAGTAGCGCAGGAACCTCTCCGACGGGCGGCGTGGCATTACACACCAAATGGGCCACCGGAAGTTGAAGCCGGCCCCCCACGCGCCGGCGAGATATGCATTCATCCATCCAGGCTCCGCCCCGTTTGTTTTCCGGCCGGGAATACGGATCCAAATAAAAGCCGGCCAATTCGGCATCGCTTTGGTCGAAAACGCGGAAAAACCGCACGTCCGGATGCCAAACCGGCACGGTGTCGTCGGTTTGTTCGATGCGAATTCCGAACAGCTTGCCGGCCAGCTCGAACAAACCTTCCAGCACGCGTTCCAGAGGAAAGTACGGGCGGAGTTGCTCGTCCGTATACTCGAGCTGTTCTTCGCGGAGCCGTTCGGCCCAGAAGGGCACGTCCCAATGAGCCAACGGCTGATCGAAGCCCTGTTGCGTGGCCAATTGTTGGAACGCTTGGAGGTCCTGCTGGGCCGCCGGCCAAGAGGCCTTGCGGAGCTGCTCCAACATCGACTCGACCGCTGCGACGCTGTCAGCCATTTTCGTCGTAAGACTCAGTTCGGCGAAGGTCGCGTAGCCGAGCAAACGAGCTTTTTCGTGTCGAAGCTGCAAGATGCGATCGATCAGCGGCTCGTTGTTCAGCTCGCCGGACGTTGCTCGCGTGATGAAAGCCCGATACATCCGCTCGCGCAACTCTCGGCGCCGACAATGTTTCATGAACGGCCCGTACGAGGGCGCTTCCAGGGTGAATCGCCACGGGCCCTGTTCCGGTGTCGCTTGGGCGCCGCTCGTTTCGCTGCGTCGAGCCGCGTTGTATGAGTCCGCCGCCAGCCGTCGCAAGCTTTCCGGCAGACCTTCGACATCGGCCGGGTCGGTCAGAACCAGTTCGAAGGCTTTGGTCGCATCCAACACGTGGTTCGCGAATTCCGTGCTCAACTGCGACAGCTCTTGCTCGATTGCGGTGAAGCGTTCCCGTTCCGAGCTCTTCAATCCGACACCGGACAACTCAGCCGCCAGCAGGCGCTTTTCGACGATCCGGCGGCGAGTGGCATCCAGTTGGCCCCACCCGTCGCCCTCTCGCATCTTTCGCAGCGCTTGATAAATCGCCCGGCTCTGTCGAACCCGCAGTCCGAACTGGACTACGTCTGGCAACACGGTTTCATAGGCTTGTCGCAGCGCGTCCGAGTTTTTGACGCCGAACAGGTGCTTCACTGGCCGCCAAGTTCGCTCGAACAATCGGTCCAGTTCTTCCAGCGGAGCGATCGTCGTCTCCCAACTGGGCGAGGCCGCTTGCTCGATCCGGCTGAGCCGCTCGTTAGCGTCGCGCAATAACTGCCGAACGGCGGGCACAATATCTTCCGGCTCGATCCGATCGAACCGTGGCAGGCCGCAATCGACTAGCAACGGGTTTTCGGACGATTCGGAGTTTGATTTCGAGACGTGTTCAGACACGAGGGATTCTTCCATTTGTTTTCGTTTGGAGTGCGAGGTACATGCCCGAGGGGAAGGTGCCCAACGTCGGGGATCGGAGATGTCTCGCCGCAGAGCGACGTTGTGATCTGGGGTTGACTACCGGTCAGCCCTTCCCGCAGAGGCCGAAGCTCCCGCCGATCCTCGATGCACCGAGCAGGCGAAACTTGCAGTGCAGTTGGCGGAGACCTTCACCCTGCGCGGCCGACGTCATGATCCAGATGATCCTCGTCAGCCCGGAGACAGCCGACCGCTGGCGCGTGTTAGCAAACCGGCGCGGCTTTGAGAAGGGAAGCGTAATGCTGACAGCGAGGTCCGTCGACCGAAAGCGACAGCCGGAAGCGGAGTCCTTGGAAACCATCGGGGATTGTTGGCCTCGCCGGGCCGCTCGGGTACTATGGATGGGAGTACTGTCATTGGCTGTTCTTCCACCACGACTTGCCAGTCATCGATCCTTCGCCGATTTCACGATCTGGAATCACTTGAGGCCCAGCCCCAGCAGCGGACGACCGGCGCTGCCCGGCCGCCCGCCGCAGGCGAGATGCCTGCTTCATAACGTCTTGTGATCTCACTTTTCCACGTTGTTGACAAAATAGTCGCCTTGGATTCGAAGTGCTAATTCCTGGAGGCTTTTTCCGTCACTCATTCAGGCGAAGAAAAGGTCGAGGAACCGCGGCCCTGCCGGCCGGTTGGCTTATTGTGACTTTCGCCGATGTTGTCGATCGTTTCGCATGAGCGACCGAGTGGCTTGCTTTTGGGAACGGTTACGCTTTTTCTCTGTCGCGTCACTTGGCCGACTTCGCCTTTCGGCAGAAAGCAGAAAGGGAGAAATGGATGCACGAGCGAGATGGTCGTGCCGTAATCGGCACAAGTAGCACCGCGTCGGATACCAGCATGGATCAACTGTCGTTACGTCGTAACACTCAGAATATCTCGTTTGTTGCTCTGGTCGAGCGGTGCGAAAAGGTGATGGCTCATGCCTGGATGGTCCGCACTTTCGTGAAGCACAGCGAGGAGGTCGAGGAGTTTCCGGAGCTGATGGGCATCGTGCGAGCGATCTTCGATGTTTCGCTTGCTCTGGAATCGCGGCGGCACGACCCGGCCCGCTACCTTCGAATGCTCCGGACAAAATTCGACCGACTCCGTCGGGCGGCGGATGAGTTTCGCCGCCTGGCTCCGGAAGCGTCGTCTCACACGAATTTCCGCCAGGCTGTGATTTCCATGGATGCTTGCATTGAAGACTTGCAGTCGGTTCTCGATACAAGTTCCGACCTGCTCCGTGTAGCACGGTAAGCCCGCGACCAAAGATTCGGCGCGCCTCCTGTTGGCTCGGTCTGGCCGATGAGGGAGCTGATTGCACAGACGTCGAATGTCGGCCACGCGGATGTCGCGTCGCGAGCTGCGGCTTATGGGTGAGAGAAGCTGGGTCGCGGCACGCGACGCGAAGGCGGTGGCGGTGGTGGCGGCAGGACAGGGGGGCCGAGCTTGGGCAGGGCGTTCAGAAAACCTTTCAGGGTTTCGTCCAGATTCGGCACCGGCTTAGTGCGCGCGACCGGGGCGTCGACTTTCCCGCGAACTTCCACACCGACCCAGCCGCGCGTGGCTTCCCGCAGCAGCACGTTGACTAC
>JAADHY010000540.1:8259-11464 GCA_013151585.1 Planctomycetota bacterium | reverse complement strand
GGAGAACCGTGTCGGTTTATTTTGACATGTACCAGAATCGTGAAACTCAATTTAGCGTCGGGTCGGGCGGCCTCAGCCGTGGATAGCGCCGTCGGTCCACTCGTCCATTCCCTGGCCTTCGCCGTCACAAAGCGCTAGGCGGCCCTGGGAATCTGCCAGAAAAAAGGGCTGGCAAATTAGCCAAAGACGAGTCAGGTTAGCAAACCGTCGTTGTCCGTTAACTTACGAGGAGGCACGATTTGCGTTTCTGCGTTCGCCAAGTCTGCATGGCAGCAAACTTACGCACAACGATCCCCACGACGACCACAGACGTTACAGCAGGGCGGCCCAAAACAAGAACCAGCACAGGAATCAGCAAACTCGTCGTTTTCGCCCACGTGTCTGTCCGTCATAATTGCGAAAGGAAAGGCAGGGGCCTGTTACACCGAAACAACACGGGAAGACATGAACGTCCAAATCGTTGAAGGCGATCTCCTCGAGCAAAGCGTGGACGTTATCGTTAACGCGTGGAACCGGAACGTCTTGCCGTGGTGGCTCCTGCTGCCCCAAGGGGTCTCGAAAGCGATCAGAAAACGGGGCGGGACGGCGCCGTTCAAAGAACTTCGTCGCCACGGTCCCATTCCCCTCGGCGGTGCCGTCTTAACGTCGGCTGGGAGGTTGCCCTTCCGAGCCATCATCCATGTGGCCGGGATCAACTTGTTTTGGCTCGCTTCGGCGCGATCGATCCGACTGTCAGTTCGCAATGCTGTGACTTTGGCTGTCCAACACGGTTTCCGCTCGATCGCCTTCCCCTTGATCGGGACCGGATCGGGTGGTTTCAGCCGCGTAGAGGCTCGCCGTCTGATCGAAGACGAGTTATCTCGACTCGAAGCTCCCCTTGATGTCCGACTGGTTCTATACAAAGCGGGAGAGCCCGCCGGAAAGTGACGTCACGGCGGCAACAGCAGGGCAAAAGCTGGCCGCTACCGTCTGGCGTCAAGCGTGTTGGCGGGCAAAGGCCGCACCGGAGCTTTGGCTCGATGCGAGGTCCGAAGTGGGAACCGCTTCTTTTCGGCCGTCGGACTACGACCGCCCCTGCACGGCTCGAGTTTGCTTATGCCCCTCTGGAATCCAGTCGATGCGTCGGCTAGGATGAAAGGAGTTGCAAGCGTTCGGATCGGACCGTCGAGCGGCTTGTCCCCTGCGGCGAGGCCGCTTTTCGCTGAGCCCGGCTTTTGAATGCCAAGGAGGAGCCTATCAGCCTCCGAAGCATGTCAGTACTCGCGGGCCCCGAATTCGATGGTCCGTTCTCGCACGGAGGGGCAGCGATTGCTCACGGAGGGCCGGCACGGAGGCTTTTGAAAGCGACGGACGCTTCGACGTTCCCGTTTTCTGCCGATGCATCGTTTCCGGGGGACCGGACGGGAATCGACAGAGCCTTCCTCCCTGTTGGCAAGCCTCCATGCACTACGTTCCCGAATCTGCTCGCGAATTTCTGCCTCAAGACGCCGGCCATCCTCCGCCGGAGGCCGAGACGCCGAGTTTTCACTACCAGTCCGCGCCGATTTATTTGTTAACGGTGGTGGTCGGGCTACTGCTGTTGGCCGACGTGGTCCTGGGCTTGCTGGGAGATCCGGCCTGGACCCAGTACCGCACACTTTTCGGGTTTCGGTTGGCTTTGATCGCGGCGGTCTTGGGCGGGGCTCGCATTCTGTACCAGACGCTGGACGGTCTTTTCGAGGGGCGGATCGGGGCCGACTTGGCTCTGGCCATCGCTTGCCTGGCCGCTATTTTGCTGGGCGAATACACGACGGCCGCGTTGGTCGTGTTCATTGCGCTTTGCGGCGAGAGCATTGAGGGGTTCACGGTCGATCGGGCTCAGAATGCCATCCGCCGGATTTTCAATCTTTGCCCGGCCACGGCCCACGTCCTTCGCGACGGGGACGAGGTGGACGTTCCAGTGGATGAACTGACGGTCGGCGACACGATCATCGTGCGACCGGGCGAACGGATCCCCGCAGACGGACGCGTGGTGGCGGGCACGTCGGCCGTCGACCAAAGTGCGCTGACCGGTGAAAGCCTGCCCATCGATAAAGGCCCTGGAGACGAGGTCTTCACCGGTACGCTCAACCAGTTTGGTTCGTTGACCTTCGTGGCGGAAAGGGTTGGCAGCCAGACGACGTTGGCTCAGGTGATCCGATTGGTGGCTGAAGCGACGCAGCGAAAAGCGCCGTTGGAACGGACCGCTGATCGACTGGCTCGGCTGTTTCTGCCAATCGTCCTGACCGTGGCCTTTTTGACCGTGCTCGGATGGCGCATCCAGACGGGCCAATGGCAGTCAGGTTTCCTGCCGGCGCTGAGCGTATTGGTCGTGGCTTGTCCATGTCCACTAATCCTGGCCACGCCCAGCGCGGTGATGGCGGCCATGGCGTGGTTGGCTCGAAGCGGGGTCGTTGTGAAGGGCTCGATTGCGCTGGAGCGATTGGCTCATGTCGACATGTTCGTCTTCGACAAGACCGGCACGCTCACACGCGGCGAGTTGTCACTGGGACGCATCGACGTTCTGGGCGACGTGATTGACGCGGACGAGCTTTTGCGCGTCGTGGCCATTGCCGAGCGGCAAAGCGAACATATGCTGGCGCGGCTAGTCGTGCGGGAAGCGGAATCTCGCGGCATGGTGCTGCCCGCTCCGGAGGAATTCACAGCGAAGCCGGGAGCCGGTGTCGAAGCAACGGTGCGATCCAGCGCTTTGGGGCCGTGGGCCGACCGGTTCTGGTCGAAGCCGGACGGCTCTGCGGCCGGCCGTCAACCTCACGAGGTCCTGTTGAAAATCGTCGTCGGCAACCGGCGGCTGCTGGAGAGCGACGGCATTCCGATCCCCGGCGAGGTCAATGACCGGCTGGAAGAATTCGATCGGGACGGCCAGAGCGTCTTGTTGGTGGCCGTCGAAGGAACGCTGCTGGGCGTCATCGGTGTGAAAGACACACCGCGCGAAGAAGCCCGCGACGTTCTGAGCGAGCTGCGGCGAGCGGGGATTGAAGACATCGCTGTGCTTTCGGGCGACCGACAGGCGGTGGTTTCGTCCGTGGCCGGAACGCTCGGCCTGGGTGAGGTGCACGGCGAGTTACTTCCGATCGACAAAGCCCGTTGGATCGAAAACCGAACCAAGGAGGGGCGTCGAGTCGCGATGGTCGGCGACGGCGTCAACGACGCTCCGGCCCTGGCG
>JAADHY010000540.1:0-8203 GCA_013151585.1 Planctomycetota bacterium | reverse complement strand
AAGCGGGCGATCTGGTCCTGATGGGCGATCCGCTCCGACCGCTGCCGGGACTGCTGCGCCTGTCGCGTCAGTTGGTTCGGATCATCCGGCAGAGCATCTATATCTTCGCGTTTGGCATGAATGGGCTCGGCATGCTGCTGGGAGCGGTGGGCATTCTGGGGCCGGTGCCGGCGGCGGTATTCCACGAGGCGGCCTCGCTGGCCGTCATGCTTAACGCGTTGAGGCTGCTCTGGTTCGAACGATGGGACCAGACGCGTCTGGGCCAATGGACGGCCTCCCTGGCACAAGAAATGGAAACGGTGGCGGCGATCCTCTCGCCCAGCCGGTTGGTCTATCGGTTCATGGAGCATTGGGCGCTGCTGGTGCGTCTGGGCTTCGCCGTCGCTGCGTTGTTCTGGTTTTTGTCGAACTTGGTGCTGATTTCGGAAGACGAACAGGCGGTGGTGACCCGCTTTGGCCGCTACCAGACCACGCTGACCGGCGGGCTGCATTGGCGTTGGCCGGCTCCGTTCGAGCGGGTTTGGCGGGAAAAGGTCTACCGTGTGCGAGCCGTGCAGATCGGATTCCGAGCTTCGGGGCCTATTGTTCCGCAAACGCCCGGGTACGCTCCGCCCATCGAATGGACCAGCGAGCACAAAGGCTACAACTACCAATTGGTTCCAGAGGAGTCACTGACGCTGACGGGGGAAGAGGTGCCTGTCGAGCTGACCGCCGAGGTCCATTACCGCATCTCGACGGAACCGAAAGGACTTTACAAATTCCTGTTCGGAAGCAGCCAGCCGGAAAGCACTTTGCGGGCCATTGCGGAAAGTGCTTTGCGCGAAGCGGCGGCTCGAGTTTCCCTAGACGCCATTCTGACCGACCAACGAGCTCGAATCGAGCACGAGTGCCTAGAAGCGATTCGTCGCACTGCCGAACGTTACGACTTGGGGCTGCAAGTGCTCACCCTTGACCTGCTCGACATCCACCCGCCGCGCCAAGTCGTGCCGGCTTATCGTCAAGTGGCCGACGCTTTGGAAGAACGAGCTCAGCTCGTCAACGAAGCCGAAGCCTATTACGCGCGTAAGGTGCTTAGCGCCGCTGGCGAGCGGGCCATCCGGCTGCTGAGCGACACGGTCAACCGATCCACACACCTGGACACGTCCACCACGGGAGGCGTCGCAGAGTGGAAACTGACCGATCCCCTTTGGCAACAACTCACGCAAGAATCCTCCGACGGCACGTTGCTGCTTTCAGGAGAAGCGGCCGCCAAGTTGCTCGCCGCTCGGCAGGCCCGCACGCAGCGGGTTCAAAAGGCCCTGGGAGCCGCGGCTCGCTTCAACAGCCTGTTGGCGACTTACCACGAAGCCCCGACATTGACTGGCGTCCAGATGTATTTACGAACGATCGAGGAGAGTCTTTCCGGACGGCCGTTGACCATTCTGGATCCCAAAGTCGCAGGCCGGCAGCACCTGCTCCTGGCCGATCCGTTGTTCTTCGGTAATGTGAATGCCATCCAGCAGACATTTCCCACAGGACGGGGAGAATCGCCCTTTCCGCGGGAACAGGAGTGACGGTTGATGAACGGCGAACATTTCCACTCAGATCGCACGGCAGACCACTCCCACCGAGGCCAGCCGCCGGGAGAACGGTCCCTCCGCCGCTTCGGACGTGCCTTGATGTCCCTCGTTCTGGCGGGCATCGTCCTGAGTGCGGTCGGCAGCTCGGTGGTATTCGTCGATGAGACGCAGTACGTGATCGTCGAGCGGTTGGGACACATCGTCGCCGTCTACGACCGACCAGAAGATCGCGGACTGCACTGGAAGCTGCCTTGGCCCATAAGCACTGCTCGACGGTTCGACCGCCGATCACAACTGTTCGACCCGCCGGGCCGGGAACTGTTCACGCGCGACAAGAAAAACATCACGATCGACACTTACATCTGCTGGAGGATCGCCCCACCGACACCGGAAGAAGCTCAATCGCTGACCGATCGACCGGTCGTCCGGTTTTTCCGGGCCCTGGGGACGCGAGACGTGGCCGAAGCCCGGCTCGACAGTCGGGTCCGCTCGATCCTTTCAACAGAACTGGGACAGGTCGAGCTAAGCCATTTGATGAGCGTGACGGATTCGGAAACCGGGCCGGATCGGCCGGCGCCGGGATTGCTCGAGCAGCTTTCCCGTCTGGTCCGCCAGCAGGTGCAAAAGCGCCCGGACGAGCCGGCGTCGATCCGCGATCGGCTGGGCATCGAGATCGTCGATGTGCGCATCAAGCGCATCAACTTTCCGCTTGGTAACCAACAGGCGGTCTTCGAGCGTATGAAGAGCGAACGCCGCAAAATCGCCGATCGGTATCGCAGCGCCGGCATGGCTGAAAACATGGTCATTAAGAGCCAGGCCGATCGGCAGTACAACGAAATCCTGGCCAAAGCCGACGCCGACGCCGAACGGATTCGCGGCGAAGCGGAAGCCGAGGCGATCGCCATCCTCAATAAGGCCCATGCCCAAGACCCTGAATTCTATCGCTTGATGCGTACGCTGGACACTTATCGAAAGATATTAAACGAGCGGACGACGTTGGTCTTGTCCGCCTCCAGTGCTCTGTTGAAATTACTGACGGAAGGAATCCCGAAGGCGGCCGAGGAGGCGACTCCGAAGCAAAAGGGCACCGGCTCCCAAAAAGACGAGGTCCCTTCTCCCGACGTGACGCGAACTCAACCCTCGCAAGCAGGACCGGAGGCTGAAGCCCGCGTAGCAGCCGGTTCAGCAACTACTTCCCCCGTCAAGAAGGAGACTCGGCCGTGAAGAAATGGGGGCCGTTGATCCTCATCGCGCTGTTGGCTTACCTGAGCTGCGGGTTCTACCTGGTCCGCGGGAACGAAGCCGCAGTGGTTCGACGCTTCGGCCGCGTCTTGACGACCGAGGCCGGAACCGTCGCACTGAAACCGAGCGGGCTGCATTACGACCTGCCGTGGCCCTTTACGCGCGTCGATCGCATTCGAGTCAACGAGGTGCGGACGTTGACGATTGGCACGGCTGAAGTCGAAGACATTGCGGGCTCACAATTTCTTCAAGCCGTCGACCCCGCTCGGCAGGCTCAGTTCGTCACCGGAGACAAAAACATCCTGAATCTGTACGTGACGGTCCATTACCGAGTCTCCGAAACACACATCCTCGATTACCTGTTCGGTTCAGAGAATCCCGAGCGGCGACTGCAAACGCTGGCGGAATCGGCTTTGGCGGACCTCGTGCTGCGCAGCGGCGTCGATTTCGTCCATACTTTGGGACGCAACGAACTGCGCGAACAACTGGTGGCTCGCGTCCGTGATCTGGCGGAGGAGAATCGGTTGGGGCTGGTTGTGGAAGATGTCGCCATCAGCAATGTCTACCCGCCGCTCCGCGTCAAAGCTCAATTCATCGACGTAATGAACGCTCGGGCCGACAAGGAAACTTACATCAACGAGGCCCGCGCGTACGCGGAGCAAAAGCTAGCGGAAGCTCGAGCTCTGGCGCAGAAGAAGATCGACGAGGCGGAAGCTTATCGGCAGCGACTCATCGAAGAGGCGAGGGCGCGGGCCGACAGCTTCCTGAAAATGATCGCCCAGTTCCGCGCTGCCGAGCGGGAGGGCATCCAGACCTACGCGCAAGCCCGACAAATGGCCCTGCGACGGTATTACATCGAAACGATGGAAGGGATCCTGCGCAAAGTCGCCGGCAAGGTCTTCCTGGATTCCGGCAAACCCGTCGATCTGACGATCTTTCGCGACCCGACGCAGTGAGTCCTCGGATGACTCGTGGAGAAGCTCCGCATCGGAGCAACGGCGTGCTCGGGCCGTGCGGTTGCGCGAAGCGAAGGCTTCCGGCTGGGCGCATCGATCCCACCGCCGAATTCCGACATCTCCCGATTCGCGCGGCCAGGCTTGCGTGCTATAGTGCCAAGTTGTAACGTGCGGGCGTGGCAATCAATCGAGCCGTTTTGCCGATCGGCATCAAGAGACGTCCAGGGGCTTTTCGTAGCGAAGCATGACTCATCAAGCCGTTCATTGGGGCGAGGGGTTGTTCCTGAGGCCGCACCACTTTCAAGCGGCCGAGCGGTATCTGCGCGAAGAGATCCGGCTGGCGGAAAACTGGAACGTTCCCTACGACTATGGCCTCCGCAAGATCGATGTCGACGCCGATGCTCTGGCCAACTGGCGGATCGTTTTGCGGGCTTGTCACGTCCGTTTGCGCGACGGCAGTCACATTCGCTTCCCAGAGAACGCCGACATTCCGCCTCTGCAACTGCCGAAAAACCTGTTTGAGAAGCAGAGCCGGGTGATGGTGTACCTGGGGCTGCCGCGATTCCGTCCCGGCCACCGGAACGCCGACATGCCGGGGGGCGATCCGAACTGTCGGTACGTGGTCGAGCCGCAAGAAGTCGAAGACGAAAACGAGCCGGGAAACCCGCAGCCCATCGAATTCCGCTGGCCCAACGTTCGGCTGCTGTTGGATGATGCGGACTTGGCTGGCTATGACGCTCTGCCTCTGATGCGACTGATGCGGGCCGAGGCCCCGGAGGCGCCGCCCCAAATCGATCCGGAGTACATTCCTCCCGTCCTGGCTTGTGATGCTTGGCCCATCCTGCAACACGACATTTTGGATTCGATTTGCAGCCGCATGGGGAGCCGCGTCGAATCGTTGACACGGCAAGTTTTTGACCGCCATGTTGCCTTCGAAAGTGGCCACCGCGAAGACTTGGAGCTGTTGCTGCAGCTTCATTCGATGAACATCGCCCTCGGTTACTTGTGGAATTTGCCTCACATCACCGGCCTGCACCCCCTGATGGCGTATATGGAACTGTGCCGGGCGGTCGGGCTGCTGGCCATTTTCCGGGCAGAACGTCGGTTTCCGGAATTGCCGCACTACGACCACGACGACCTGGCCAAGTGTTTTTACGCCGTCAAACGCTGGTTGGAAGGCGAAGAAGCCGCCCCCGAACCGATCAAGCGGCCGTTTGTGGGAGCGGGTCTGCAGATGCAGGTCCATCTGGAACGCGAGTGGCTGGAACCCTCGTGGGCGTTTTACATCGGGGTGCAGTCGTCACTTTCGTATCGGGAAGTGGTCGATTTGGTGCGGGGCGATTTGAACATGAAAGTGGGCAGCACGCGGCAAGTCGATACCATCTTCGCCAAAGCCCAGGCCGGTGTCGCGCTGCAGCCCGATCCCGAAGCTCCCCGCTGCCTTCCCGGCGGCAATTGGACCTACTTCAAAGTTGACCGCAGTACCTACGCCTGGAAAGACGTGGAAGAAACACTCAACCTCGGCATCCGAATCAACGATACTCAAGTCGACGGAAGCATCGACGGCGCCAGCGACATCCGTTTGAAGCTCGAAGATGGCCGGCTGGTCAAGATGACGTTCGCCTTGTTCGCTGTTCCAGCTCAGCTTTTGCGATGACACCGGAATTCGCCACTCTGGTCAACCCGACTTTTCACTACGTGCTGGATTTGACCGAACGAATCCAGCGGGGCGAATCCGTCGACTTAAGAAAAGAACGGGCCGTCATCCGGAGCGGTCTGGAAGAGGCGGAAAACCGGGCCAGCAGCGACAGTTGTGCGGTCCGGCTCGAGGACTTTCGTTTGGCGAAGATGGCTTTGATCTATTGGATCGACGAGGTTCTCACCGTAGCCGACCGCAACTGGCAGTCGATCACGCTCGAATGGGATTACTACGGCACGCGGGATCGGGCCTGGAAGTTCTATGTCGACGGCGAGCTCAAAGCGCGAAAAGCCTCTCCGGACGTCGTCGAGGTTTGGTATCTTTGTCTCGTCCTCGGATTCGAGGGCGACGTGATCAACGCCTTCTTGGAACACTTGAAGGATTCGCGGTTCGAAGGCATGGAGCCGGAACAGTGTCGGAAGGCCTGGGCTGCCGAGCTGGCTCAGCAGATTCGCCAGCAAAAGCTGCCCGAGCTGCCCGGCCGACCGCTCGAAGGGGACGTGCGTCCCCTGACCGGAGGGCCGCGACTGGCGGCCGCTTTGAAGTGGACATTGGCGCTTTTCACGCTGTTCCTCGTCTTGTTGTATTTTGCGTTCGGGCGCCGGTGACGGGGAACGCTTCGCATCCGCGTCGCAGTCTTCGTTCGCTTTGAAGCAGCCCGGAGGAGCAAGGCTCATGTCAGGATTGCCAACGCCCGGCGACGCGTCCGAACCCGGGCCGCAAGATTCGGGCTATCAAGACTCGGATCAGGCGCCGGAGGACAACGGGCGCGTCGACGAGTCCTCTCTGCTGGAAGAAGTGCTGAACCAAACAGCGGCCGCATCACAAGCCGCTGGCCGAGCCATCGACCCGGTGCTGCGGCCGTTTCTGAATCTTGCCGAAAGATACCGCGACCGGCCGTTTCAACTGGATCCGGTACTCGTCGAACTGGTCGAAGTCGCTTTGCGCCAAGAGTTCAGCGAGCGAGCCCTGCCGCCTGCGACCCGGCAACGCATCTCCCGGCACATCGCGGAAACCATCTTCGAGGACCCGGTCTGCCACGAACGGCTCGAACGCTTCTGGAACCGTCTGATCGCCGTGCAGCCATGAGCGCTCAAGGTGCCAACACCGAGCAGTTGATTGAACAGTGCCAAGGACTGGTACGCTCCATCGCCCGGCGCATCCACATGCGGTTGCCTCGAAACGTGGACCTGGATGATCTGATCGGTTACGGCCAAGTGGGACTGCTCGAAGCCGCTAAACTCTACCGCCCGGAACGCGGCGTGAAATTCTCCACGTTCGCCTACTATCGCATTCGCGGCGCCATCTACGACGGCCTGACGATGATGTCTTGGTTCCGCCAGTCGCCGCATCGCCAAGCCCATTACGACCGACTCGCCAATGACCTGCTGGAAGCAGACTGCGAAGACCAGTCCGCCTCGCAGAATCGAACCCTGAAAGACGACGCTTTCTGGTTGCGCGACCTTTCGGCCCGACTGGCCATCGCCTACCTGACCCTTGCCGGTCCCGACGATGACGCCGAAAAGCAACGACCGATCGTCGATCGACGCGAACGGTCTCCGTCCTCAACCGTTTCGGCCGATGAAATCCATCAGAGACTCCGAGAACTGGTCGACTCGCTGCCCGAGCAGGAAGCCCGATTGATCCGAGCAGCTTACTACGAAGGACTTTCGTTGAAGGAAGCCGCCAAACGGCTCGGTGTTAGCAAGTCCTGGGCCAGCCGTTTGCACGCCCGAACTTTGAAACGTCTGGCCCGTTCCCTCCGGCAACTGGGTGTGGTAGAGTCGTGATGGTGGGTTGAGAGTCGGGAGTTGAGAGTCAAGGGGCGAGGATTGAGAGATAGCGGCCGGAGGCGTCGGCCTCTCGGTGATCGGCGAACCGGAGGTGTCAGCCTCCGAGTTTTGAAACCTAAGCGGAGTTCATCAAGATGGCATCCGATCAAGTTCTCGATTTCGAACGACTATTGAATCCGATTTCCGAGGACAACCCGACGGGTGACGAGTTTCGCTCGATCGATTCAATCGGCTACTACGAACTGCGCCGGATGCGAGACGCGCTGAGCCACGACGAAACCGCTCCCCCCGAACTCAAAAAGGCTCGTGACGAAGATAGTTGGCAGAAGGTCTTTCACCAGTGCGAGACAGTGATTGCCGAGTCCTCAAAGGACCTGCATGTGGCCGCGTGGTTAATCGAAGCTGCGGTTCGGCTTCACGGATTTGCCGGTCTGCGCGACGGGCTGCGTTTGGTGCGAGAGCTTTGCGAACGTTACTGGGAGGGCATTTACCCTCGTCCAGACGAAGACGGCGTCTTGACCACCGTCGCCCCGCTGACCGGTCTGAACGGCGAAGACACCGATGGCCCGCTCGTTCTGGCCATCCGACGCATTCCTATCACCCAGGGTCGCAGCTACGGTCCTTTCTCGCTTTGGCATCATCAGCAGGCCTACGAACTGGACTCGAAGCCGGAACTGCGCGAGCAGCGATTGGCCGACGGGTGGATCAGCCAGGAAATGTTCCAAGCGGCGGCCTCGGAAACTCCGCGCGAACATTTCCAGACGGTCCTAGAGGACATCGACGTCTGCCTGCACGAGCTGTCTGAGCTGGACACGACCTTGCAGGAAAAGTGTGGCCAGGACGAGTCGGGCTTTCCGCTCGCGCCGGCCACCTCCCGGATCCGCAACGCCCTGGAAGACGCAAAACGCACCATCGGCGGAATCATCCGCGAGACCTTTGGAGAGCCGGTCTCGG
>JAADHY010000464.1:7675-10979 GCA_013151585.1 Planctomycetota bacterium | reverse complement strand
CGATCAGAAGAAGGACTTGGATGTCCTGCAGAAGCTCGGCTTGAGATACGGCGACACCCTTCCCGCGCGGAAGCTCTTCGAACGCCTCTACGAGCGAATCCCGTCCACTCGCGACATTTGCGGCTGGGGCGACGGAAAAGAGCGAGCCCGCGAGTGGCGCATCTGCGGTGACCCGGAAGGTAACGAAACGTACCGCAAAGCGCGAGCGGCCAAACTGGGAATCCCAGAGTAGCCGGGCAACGAGATCGTTTGGAAAGCGAAGCCGGGTGAACGCCTTCTCGCCGTCACGATGCTTTCAGGGATTCCAAAACATGATGCGAAGGAGGTCAACTGCGTGATGAGAACACCGATGCTCTGGACGGCCGCGGCGACTCTGTTTTTGGCCGCGGTCTCGTTGGTTTCAGAAGCGGCAGAACCGACGAACGGGCCAGGCCGCCAGGAGCCGGCTCAGCTCGACACCATCGCTCGGGTACGCATGGGGTACTTGATCTACCTGCCGCTCCAGTACGAGAAACGTGATGCATGGCCGCTCCTTCTGTTTCTGCACGGTTCCGGTGAACGAGGTAATGATCTGGAGCGGGTCAAACGGCATGGCCCACCGAAACTGATCGCGGCTGGTAAGCATTTTCCATTCATCGTGGTCTCGCCACAGTGCCCGAAAGGACAGTGGTGGCAGCCCGTGGAATTGATCGCGCTGCTGGACTACCTTGTCAAAAACTACAAAATCGACGAGGACCGGATTTACGTGACAGGCCTCAGCATGGGCGGGTTCGGCACATGGGCGTTGGCAGCGTACCGGCCGCATCGGTTCGCAGCTTTGGCGCCCATTTGCGGCGGTGGCGAAGTCTATTGGGCGGAAGACTTGGCCCACCTGCCGATTTGGGCTTTCCACGGAGCAAAAGACCGCGGCGTGCCGCTTCGTCGCTCCCAGGAAATGGTTGAGGCCATCAACAAGAAAGGTGGCCATGCCAAACTGACCGTCTATCCCGAAGCCGGCCACGACGCCTGGACCGAAACTTACAACAACCCCCAACTCTACAAGTGGCTTCTGCAGCAAAGGCGCGGTGCTGTCGAGGAACAATAGGCAGCCGCCGCAAGACGCCGTAAGACGAATCCGCCGTCACTTCGAGCAGGGCGCTCTCGCCGCTACTGGAAACGGAAGGCGAGTATTCTGTTTCGACGCGGGTTAGGCCACAAAGTTACGAACTGGCCGGCGTCCCGGTATCAAGCTCGAACCCGCGCACGCCAGCAGTGAGGGCTGCCTCCCGACTCCGCTCATCCTCGCCGGGGCGGCCGAACCCGCGGGCGCTCCTTGGGCCATTGGTCGTACAAGGGAGGATCGATATCTTCCTCCCACGCATCCAGCAACCGACGAAGTTGGTCGGCCAATTTGGGCTTGGCCTCGATCAGGTTCTGCTTTTCGGCCACGTCTTGGGATAGATCAAACAAGAACCGTCCGCCTTGCGGATCGTCGATGTACTTCCACTTTCCGTGACGCACGGCGCGGTGGACAAACACGTTCTTCCGGTAAGGATCGAGACTTCTGCGCCAAAACAAAGTCCGCTCTTGAATCGGCTTGCGGCCCGACAGAATGGGCAGCAGGTCGATGCCGTCGAAAGGACGGTCGGGCGGAGGCGATGCCCAGGCCAAGGCGGCCAGTGTGGCCGCCCAGTCCATGGTGACGGCGACCTGAGCGGAACGGACGCCAGCGGGCAGCCGCCTGGGAAAGCGGACGATGCAAGGGACTCGAATCCCGCCTTCCCACAGCGTGCCCTTTCCTTTGGACAACGGCGCGTTACGGGATAGAGGCAACATGCCGCCGTTGTCCGACGTGAACACAACCAGCGTGTTTTCGGCGAGCCCGCTAGCATCGAGGGCGTCCAGAATCCGTCCGACATTGGTGTCCAGGCTCTCGACCATGGCAACGTAGGTCTGACGCGTCCCCGTCAGCCATCCGCGTTTGGGAGTCACGAGCCGATGGGCGTCGTTCGGCCCCTGGTAGGGAAAGGGCGGTGCGTTGAACGCCACGTACAAGAAAAACGGCCGGTCTTTCATGGCCTCCAGAAACTTCACGGCATACTCGGTGATTAAGTTGGTGGAATAGCCTTCGACGCGGATCGGTTCGGTATCGAGAAACAAGTCGTGGCGGCCTTTCGGGTCGTAATGCTCGAAGTAATGGTGGTTCCCGCCCAGTAGCCCGAAGAACCGCTGAAACCCGTGGTGATTCGGTCCCCAATCCCGGTCGTAGCCCAGATGCCATTTGCCGGCCATGGCCGTGGCGTACCCGGCATCGCGCAACATCCGGGCAAGCGATTTCTCTTGGGGCGGCAATCCCTGCTTGTGCACTCCGTAGAAGACAGCCCACTCCAACCCAATCCGCTGCTGGTATCGCCCGGTCATCAGGGCAGCGCGCGTGGGCGAACAGATCGATCCGTTCGCATAGCAATCGGTCAAGAGGATTCCCTCTGCCGCGAGCCGATCCAATCGCGGCGTCCGGATATCCGGCGCACCGTAACAACCCAGATCACCGTAGCCCAGATCGTCCGCAAGGATAAAAACCAGATTCGGCCGATCGACTTCCGCGCCGCAAGCCGCAGTTCGCGCCGCAACCGCCCCGAATCCAGCAAGCACGAATCCAACAGCGATCATCTGCCGGCTCACCGCCCACATGGCTGATCCTCCGAATCGTTGCCGCCGGCTCAGCCCATCCTCGGATCGTCCAACGTCCGTTTCTTTCGATGGCGATGCTGCTGCTGAGCCGTCAGACAGAACGCTTTTTCGGCCAAGTCTGCTTCGCCGCCGCCTCTTCGCAATTCCCGGACGATCTTTATGGTGGCACGTGCCAGCGTGTGACGCAAATGTGCGTGATGCTGTCGACGCCGTTGAAGTAATAGATCGTCACCAGCGTGCCGTCGGGCAGCAGTTGAGTGATCGGATAGCCCAGATCGCTGCCGCTGCCGAAGCCGTCGGCACGCAGGACGATCTCGTGCTCGAGATCCCACGTGCGGCCGCCGTCGCGACTGACGCAGGCGCGGATGCCCATCGGGATGCGACGGTAGCCATACGTGGCCAGCAGCCGGCTGTCGGGCAGCCGGAGCAAGTGCGCCGGGTAGCCCCAGATGCCCGTGTTGACCGGCTTCGACCACGTCTTGCCTTTGTCTTCCGAAAACGCGGCGTAAAGAAATCCGGCCCGGTCTTTATCTTGCGACTCGGCTGTGCGCATCAATGCGACCACGTGCCCGTCGGCGTTCAGCCCCAAGGCTGTCTCGTTGTAGCTCAGCCGATCGTCGCCGATTGCCAGCGG
>JAADHY010000464.1:364-7652 GCA_013151585.1 Planctomycetota bacterium | reverse complement strand
GTTCGCAGCACGTAGGCGCTGTACCGCCGCCCGGGGTCCACCTTGTAGATCGCCACCAGCCGAACGCCGCCGCCTGCGTTCAAATAGGCCGATTGGTTGTACGCCATCATGCCACCGCCCGGCGGCACCTTGATCGGCTGCCACGGCCGGATCGTTTTGCCGTCGATCGTCCGCAGCATCGAGCGTGCTCCGCTCAGATACGCCACCGTCCCCGGCCGCACCGCTCGAACCGTGTAGCCCTTGGCCTTCCACTTCTCCCCTTCCGCCTCATCGGCGTAGCGCCAGCCGATCGCGCCGGCAATGGCCAGATTCCCGTCGGCTCGCACGGCCGCGGGATTGTAGTACGGCACAGACTCGTCGGCGGGCTCCCAATGAACGCCTCCATCGCAGCTCACCATGCGCATCGAGCCGCCGGTCGGATCGATGTGGCTGCGACGCACCCGCGTGCCGAACTGAGTCACCAGCGTGCCGTCGCCGTAAAGATAAAGGCTCGGAAAGCAAGCGTAGACTCCCCGTCGCTTGAAAACCACATGGTGCTCGGCCTCTTGCCAGACCGCCACGTCGGGGTACGTCACGGACCAGCTCACCCGTTCCCACCACGCTTCGCCCGTGGCAGCCGAACTGAGGCTGCCGAATCCCACCACGTTGCGGCCATGGTAAGCGGGCCACGTTGACTTGCCGGTCAGGTCGAGCACGATTTCGCCGTCGACCTGGATCACGGCGTCGTCGCCCTGCATTTCGATGCGGACCGCGTGCACGTCGTCGGCCAGATTCACGCTGGCTCGGGCGCCGAGCCGATGCACTTCCAGTCGGTCCGGATAGAGTGTCAACCCGATTTCGCGAACGCCGTCGGCAGCCAGCAGCACCACGCCCGCCGGCCCCGAGCATGCGACGACTTTCACGCGCGCCTCGACGCTGTGGGGCAACTCCGGCCGGGCTCGCCACGGGAAACTCACGAATTGGAGCTGCCCTTGCTTTGTGCCGCCATCGACGATGTGCAGCCGGCCGCCTTCCAGTTTCATCGAACAGCTCTCGACCTGGCGGCACGACCAAGCCGGCTGAGCTTCATTCGGCAAGACGGTCGCATCGTACGTCACCGTGTGCTCGATGCCGAACGCCGCAAGCAGTAAGACGCTCAGAACGTGCATAGCAATCCCTTCGACTGTAGCCCTTCCGATCCGATCGACTGCTGTGGAGTCATCCCCGGCCACCGTCCGCGCAACAAGGCAATGGCCGGCCCAAACTTCTGGCCGGTTTGTACGTCCGGTCGCTTGAGGGTATTGTTACAAGCGTCTCGTCCGGTTGCCAGCGGCACGTGGCCGGGTCGAAAATGACTGAGAACGCGGCTGTCACCCTGCCAGAGCCGGGTCTTTTAGGATAACGCTCATGACCTGGAGACGGTTTGCTCTTATGCGAAACTGGTTTGCCCTTGCGTGCTCAATCGGTACTCTCACCGCGCCGGCGGTGGCTGCAGCTCAGGACCACCCGGCGTGGACGCGGCGCGGCCGGGTCATCTGGGGCGGTAACTTGCATGAGCCGCTGGCCTTTTACCGGCGCGAGAACCGGCTGATGGCCGGTGTGGCCGCCCAGGGGCTTTGGCTCGAGGAATGGTACAAGAAGGTTCGCAGCGAGCGAACGATCGAGCAACTCGCCGAACTGGGCGTCAACCTCTTGTACGTGAACTTCGCCAAAGGGGCGGGCGATCCGGAGTATGAGGACCGGGCGGGCACGAAGCGGCTCGTGGCCACGTGTCGGCGGCATGGCATCCGGACGCTGGCCTACATTCAGTTCGCCTGCCCGATCACGGAGTCCCTGCTGATAGCTCGGCCAGAAGCACGCAATTGGCTGGCTCGGGATCGGTTCGGCCGGCCGCAGCTTTACGGCGGCAACCGGTACTACCGCCAACGCATGTGCCCGGCCAATCCCGCGTACATTGAGTATGTGAAAACACTCATCCGCGAGGCCCTGGTCGACTACGACATGGACGGCGTGTTTCTGGACAACTTCTACTATCGTCCCTGCTACTGCGACCATTGCCAGCGGCGGTTCAGAGAGTATCTGCGCGAGCGTTTTCCGGACCCGCTGGCGTCGCTGGGCGTGGCCGATCTGCGGGGCGTGCGTATCCCGGAAGTGGAAAGTCGCGAGACGGTGATCACCGACCGGCTACATCAGGCGTGGGCCTCGTGGCGGATGACCGTGCTGCCCGAGGTGGCCGAATCGCTGCGCCGCTACGTCCGAAGCATCGATCCGGACGCGGCACTTTGTGCCAACATCTGCTACCCGCGCATGGACAACTGGAGCTTACGCGGCGCGGACCCACGGCGGTTTCTGCGTACGTTTGATATTTCGTACGCCGAGGCATCGACCAGCTTCCCGCGGTGGGAAAACGGCCAGGCGGTGAGCAACGCCCTGGTGCTGCTCATGGGCGCCGACGCCGGCGGCAACGTGCTGCCCGGAGCGTGGCTGCCGGGATTGCAGTTGCCGGAGCGGGCCGACCAGATCGAACTGTGCCTGGGCGAGTCGCTCGCGTTCGGCGGGCATGTGCTGGCTGGCATCTGGGCTCTGCGTATGAAAGGGCGCAAGTGGGCACGCAACGAGCAGGAGCTGTCGGAGCCGTACTTCACGCGTCCGGAAGTCGCCGGTACGTGGGCCCGGTACAATCGCTTTCTGCTCGACCATCCGCAGCTTTACATTGGCTCGACGCTTGATTGCCCAGTAGCGATCTACCACTCGGCTGCGTCGATGACCTATGACTTCGGCGTTGCGTACGCCGCGTTTGTGAATGCGTCGCAATCGCTGCTGCAGGCGCGAGTGCCGTTTGCCGCGCTTTTCTCCGAAGAGCTCAGCCGGTTGAACCGTTACCGTGTCTTGTGGGTGCCGTCGCAGCGTTGCCTGAGCGATGAGGAGATCGCGGCGATGGAAGAGTTCGTCCGCGGCGGCGGCCGATTGATCGTGACTGGCTGGTGTGGCCTATACGACCAATTCCGGCGTGAACGGCGAGATTTCGGCTTGAACGACCTGACCGGTGCGAGCCTGTTCGGCCCGCGCCCTCGGGACGGGACCAGCCGCGCCAGCGGAAAGGGCGAGACGGTGTTTTTCCCATCGGCACCGGAGCTCGCTGGCGTCAACACGCGATCGAGCGTGGTCAAGCCAACGGTGCCGAACGCGGCGAAGCAAGTTGTTGAGGCGGTGCGCCGCCAGCTCGGCCCCGCGCTGAAGCTCCAGGTCGAGGCTCCCCCCAGCGTCCTTATGGCCGTTTTCAAAACGGCCGACGGTGCGACTGTGACACACCTCTTGAATTACAACAACCGCGAGCCGCTCCGGGACGTGCCCCTCATCGCCCCCGCCGGCTCGCCGCTCCGTTCCTCTACGCCCAAAGCCTTCAGCCCCGACGGTCCACACCCGGCCACGTTGACCGAACAGTCGCCCGGCTGCTGGGTGCTGGCAGAGCTGAAAACCTACACGTGCGTGATGTGGGACCGAGAAGAATAAGGAGAGTAAGTCCCGATGAAAAGGAAGCTGCGTGTCTGTTGCAGAGGTTCTCTTCCGACACGGGCCTTCGTGCTTGGCGTGATGTTGCTATCGATCTTGTCGGACACGGCCACCGTGGCTGGCCGTCCCGCGGCGTCCGGGCAGATTCCAGAGGCACTGGGGCCGCTGCGGCTGGGGGAGGTGAAGCCGGAAGGCTGGCTGCGGGCGACGCTGCTCCGCGACTTGAAAACCGGCTACGCCGGCCATCTGGACGAACTGCTGCAAGACCCGCAGACGAAGAAATTCCTGTTACGACCGGAGAACAATGACTTCGTCACCCGAGAAAACAACCGCGGCTGCCGGTGCGACAAGTCGGGATTGGCGATGCCGCCAGCCTTGCGCACCTGGTGGCATGGCGAAATGATCGGCGACTGGCACGACGGGCTCTTGCGCGCTGCGTTCTTGACCGGCGAGCCGCGGGCTCGGGCCAAAGCCGATCGATTCGTCGCCGCCATCCTCAAGTCGCAGGACGAAGACGGATACATCGGCATCTACCCCAAAGGCTGCCGCTTCCACTTCGCCCGGCCCGACGGGGAGCTGTGGACTCAGCGGTGTGTGCTGCTGCCGCTTTTGGCCTATTACGAGTTCACCGGCCGAGAGGATGTCCTGGATGCAGTCCAACGTGCGGTGAAGCTGACCATCAGCCAATACGGTCACGGCAAGCGAAACTACTTCGATACGCCGAACCAGCGAGATTGCGGCATCTCCCACGGGCTGATGTACCTGGACGTGCTCGACTGGCTTTACCGCCTCACAGGCGACGAAGCCTATCGCCGCGCGGCCTTGTCGCTGTACGACGACTACAACGCGGCCAGGAACGTCTTGGTCAAGGACGGACAGCTTGAGAAGCTCCTGGACCCAACGATCCCGTTCAGCGGGCATGGGCCGGATGTGATGGGGTTCCTGCGAGTGACGTTGCTGTGCCACCACCTATCCGGCAAGCGGGTTTACTGGCAGGCCTGGCAAAACGCGATCCGCAAGGTTCAGCGGCATCTGGGCGTCGGCGGTTCGCCCTTGTCCGGCCATGGCGAAGAGATCAAAGCGAAAGACCAACGGCCGGACATGCCATACGAGTATTGCTCCACGTTTTACCTCGAGCATTCGCTGATTTGGGCTTTGCAGAAGACCGGAGCAGCCCGGTTCGGCGACATGATCGAACGCACGCTGTTCAACGCGGCTCAAGGAGCCCGTTTCGCGGACGGCAAGGCCTTGACGTACTATTCGGCCGATGAGCGGCTGTGGGTGCGGCAGCGGCCGCCCGAAGGTCGTGGGAATCGCCGATTCATTTACACCGCCGCGTTCTATCCCTCCTGTTGCCACGACTCGGGCGCCCGTGTCTATCCCTATGCGATTTCGGCCATGTGGATGCGGAGCCGAGGCGATAACGGCGGCGGCTTGGTCGCGACGCTGTACGGCCCGAGCCGCGTCGAGACCGAAGTCAACGGCACACGAGTCACCGTCGTCGAAGAAACGGGCTATCCGTTTTCGTTCGACGTCCGGTTCTCGATCCAGGCCGAGCGGCCGGTGGCGTTCCCGTTATGCTTGCGAATCCCGGCGTGGTCAGCCGAGCCGTCGGTGACCGCTGCCGGCGCCTCCGTGACCCGAGACGAACGCGGATACTTGGTCGTGAGCAAAGAATGGAAGTCGGGTGACCAGGTGCGTGTGCAGCTCAGACCTGCGATCCGCGGGCTACGGGCGGTCGATGGCCGGACGGCGTTGGCTTACGGGCCGCTGGTCTTTTGCTTGCCCATTCCAGAGAAGACCCAGATCGTCCGTCGGTTCCCGCCTGTGGGGCCCGATCAGATCGGCGGCTTTTGCGCCTACCAGTTTGACCCCGCAGACTTGGCTTCGGCCAGACGTCCGCTGAAACTGTTCGCGGAGCGTCCCGGGTTCGGTTTCCGCGTGGTCAAAAACAAGGCCGCCGATCCCCTTTATCCCTGGGACCGCCCGCCGCTGACCCTGCGCGGCACCATGCTCGGCGCTGGCGGGCGGCACGAGTCGGTGACACTGCTCCCGATGGGCTCAACGCTGCTCCGCCGCACGTTTTTCGCGACGAGCAAGTAGGGTGGGCACTGCCCACCATAATAACGACCGAGTCCATGGTGGTGGGCGATGCCCACCCTACATGGGGCCGCGAGGCGGGCCTCCGCGAAAAGCCGATACGTGCACGTCAAGGGGTTGGCGAGTACAATCGAATGACCGGCCTGAATCGTAGGTATTGGCAGCCGAAAGACGCATCCCTGTTTTGTGGGCGCTGCCCAGCCGATCGTTATGCCTGAGTATCGCCGGTATTTCGTGCCTGGCGGCACCTACTTCTTCACGATTGTCACGTATCGCCGTCGTCGGTTGTTTGCTGACGAGGCGAACCTGGAGAGACTACGTTCGGCATTGAGAGAAGTGAAAGCGGAGATGCCGTTTCACATTCAAGCGGCGGTCGTTCTGCCTGATCACATGCATTTTATCTGGACCTTGCCGCCAGGTGATGACCAGTACTCCAAACGGATCGGGCTGATGAAAGTCAAATTCACCCTGTCATTGCGTGGCAGGAACGCCTTGCCCGACAATGTGTCCCCATCCCGTCGCAAGCACCGCGAAAGCGACGTATGGCAGCGACGGTTTTGGGAGCATACGATTGATGAGGAAGATGAATTCGAGAGCTATTTTGATTACATCCATTACAATCCTGTGAAACACCGCTACGTGTCGTGTCCCCACAAGTGGCGTCCGTCAAGTTTTCATCGGTGGGTCCGAGCAGGGGTCTATGAAAACACCTGGGCTTGTTGCTGTGGCAAGCGCAAACCCGCCGCCCTCGACTTTTCCGACATTCAGGACAACACCGGCGAGTAGGGTGGGCACCGCCCACCAGCACGAGAATGGTTGGCAGATATCGCCGAATGGTGCCGAGCGCAAAGGGTGGGCAGTGCCCACCCTACATCTCTCACACTTTCAGCCCGCGCAGGTCCACTTCCAGCTTCTTGTTCTCCTTGAGGATCTCGTCCATGGTCAGCCACGTTTTTCGCCGCATGGCCTCGCGGCCCAGAATCGCCGTCAGGTGACAGTCCACCGAGCGGTGCACCGTGGAATTCTTGAAATCGCCTTCGGTCACGCACCGATAGAACTCGGCGATGTTCGCTTTCGCGCCGTCGGCGTAGATGGTCTTCGAGATGGCTGCCGAATACTCTTGGGCCCCGCCTCGCACGAACACCTCGCCCCAATACGCGATATGGGCCGTCGCCTTCAGGCCCATCAAGTCGGCCGACAGGTTATTGATGACCGCTTTGTTATCGAGTCTTTGAGTGATATGGGTCCAGCAGGTTCCGTCGGCCATTTCGAACACAACACCGCCACAGTCCGCCCGGTCGCCGTGAGCGTTCGGCCGGACAATGCGCGAGTAGCCGCCCGCGGCTACCGCTCGCTGGCCCGTGATCCACGTGACGCCGTCGATGATGTGGATGTCGTACAAGAGCGGCAGGTCGCCGCCGAGCGCAATGTGCGAGTACCATGCGCGGCGAAACAAATTCTCAATGGTCGGCCCCACCTCGGGGTCGGGCAAACGACCGCAGGTCCCGCCCGAGTAGATGTGAGCCAAACCGTCCAAGGCTCCGTCCAGAATACGCCGCCGAACTTCTTGGTTGGGCGGAGCAGTAGGCAACTGATAGTCCACCAGCACGCACAACCTTTTTTCGGTCGCCTTTTTGGCCAGAGCCTGCATCGCGAAGACGCCCGGGACATCAATGGCCATCGGCTTGGCCAGGTA
>JAADHY010000464.1:0-355 GCA_013151585.1 Planctomycetota bacterium | reverse complement strand
TGGCAGCCGGCATCGATGGCCGCTGCCGCCTGTTCGGGATAAAAGTATGGAATGTCCTCAAGCACCAGCGCCTCAACGCCGCTGTCCAACACCCGCTTATAACCTGACAGACCGGAAAACCGTTTGTCAGCGGGCACGCCTAGCTTTTGGCCGACTCGATTGACCGTGTCTTCGAAGTACTCGGCCACCGCCACGATCTCGTAGCCCGGATGCTGCTTGAACAACCCAGCAATCCAGCTCCCACGGCTTCCCAGTCCAACGACCCCGATGCGAAGCCTCCGGTCGGCCGACGCCTTTGACGTGCCTTCGGAGCGGTCTTCCGCGGCCGGCGACGACGCGGCAACAAGAAACGGTG
>JAADHY010000304.1 GCA_013151585.1 Planctomycetota bacterium | reverse complement strand
GGGCCGATCCGGTGGCATGACGTTGCCTCTGCCGGGAGCCGGAGAGTGTCGGAACGGAAGGGGAGCGAATCGGTGCAGGCCAACTGCCAATCGCGTGAGCTCTGTGGGACCGCTTCGTCCCGATCCATCCAACCGGCAAAGTCGGCGGAAGGGACATTTTCGGAAGGCAAACGACCGTGTCCGGCGCAGACAGGGCCGGCCGTTGGGTTTTCCTAAAGCGGGGTATTTGACGCCGTCGATGAAAGCGGCGCCGATGTCCCAAGGTTCTTGTTGTCAGGCCGTCTTCGGCCGACCGTTTTGAGAAGAACTGTTTGGGTGGCAGTATCTCCGTCCATGAGCAACGTCACACAGGGTTTCCCAAACAATACAAAACCAAACCAGGAGCTTTCGGGGATGTCCAACGACGAGTGCTCCCAGCCGCCGGGTATCCGGCGGACCGGACAGACTTGAGCACGGCGTCCGCAACGGATCCGATCCTCCTTCGCGAGACGACAGACGGAAAGGCAAATCGCCATGACAAGAATCAACACGAACGTTCCTTCGTTGAGAGGTTTGCGAAACTTGGATCGATCGAACCAGCTTTTGCAAACTTCACTCCAACGCCTGTCGACCGGTTTGAAGATTAACTCCGGGAAGGACAATCCCGCTGGTTTGATCGCCAGCGAAAAACTGCGATCGCAGATCATTGCGATCGAGCAGTCGATCAAGAACAGCAACCGCGCTAACAACGTCATCGCGACGGCGGATGCGGCTCTCGGCGAAATCAGTTCGCTGTTGAATCAGATCCGAGGTTTGGTGCAGGAAGGCTTGAACGACGGGGCCCTGTCACAGGCCGAGATCGAAGCCAACCAGCTTCAGATCGACAACGCTCTGGAAGCCATCAACCGTATTGCGGCGAACACGACCTTTGCCGGCGATAAGCTGATCGATGGCAGCAAAGCCTTCACGACCAGCATGACCACTGCCGACGCCAGCGAACTGAACGACTATCAGATCAATCAGGCGCTGTTCGGCTCGAGTTCCACGATTGAAGTCGCGGCCCAGGTCACGCAGACCGCTCAGCGGGGCGAGTTGATCTATACGGGCGGTTCGCTGTCTAGCGCTGTGACCGTCGAGATTTCCGGTTCGAAAGGGAGCCAGGTCTTGTTCCTTGGCGGTTCCAGCACCGTCGCGAACATTAAGGATGCGATCAATTCGGTGACGGACGTGACCGGAGTCGAAGCCGTCAACACGCCCGGAGCGGAGTTGACGATCGCCGGCAGCAACAACGACCTGAACTTCAGCGACATTCGTGCCGAGGGAAGCAGCGGCACCGTTTCGGTGGAACTGGTCGATCCGGGTGCGGCCAGTCAGGCGCTGAGCGTATCGGTCAGCGGCAACAAAGTGACCGTGAGCCTGGCCACGGACGCCAGCAGCAACATCACCTCGACGGCCGCTGATGTGGTCGCGGCAGTCAACGCGGATGCGACCGCCAAGACTCTTGTCTATGCCGAGGCGTCGGAAGGGGACGGCACCGGCGTCGTCGCAGCCGTTGCCGAAACCGATCTGACGGGAACTGCTGGAAACGCCTTGCGTATCCGCAGTGAACAGTACGGCTCGAGCGAGTTCGTCGACGTCAACGTTTTGAGCGGCACCTTCAATACAGTGGCGGCGGGAGGCGATACGGTCACCTTCCGCGACGAGGGCCGAGACATCGGCGTGACGATCAACGGACAGGCTGCGTACACCGACGGCCTCAAAGCCTCGCTGCGCACCGCCTTGCTGGACGTGATGCTCGAATTCGATTCGAGCGCGAACTCGACCAGCACCACGACGACTGTCACCATCACGGGCGGCGGCGCCCTGTTCCAGATCGGCCAGGAAGTATCCGCTGGCGGCCAGATCGGTGTCGGGATCGAGGCGGTCAATACGGCCCGCCTGGGTGGAGTGACGGGCAAGATTTACGAACTCGGCTCCAGCGGCGGCAAGAGCTTGCTCGACGCGACCAGCTCGACGTCTGTCGAAGGCTCCGATCTGGTCAAGATCGTCGAAGAAGCGATCGAGCGTGTTTCGACAATGCGAGGCCGTTTGGGGGCGATCCAGAAGAACGTCATCGAGACCAACATCAACTCGCTCGGCGTCGCCTTGGAAAACGTGACCGAGGCCCGCAGCGCGATCATCGATACGGACTTCGCGACCGAAACAGCCAATCTGACCCGAGCTCAAATCTTGCAGCAGGCGGGTATTTCCGTCTTGGCCATCGCCAACCAGAACCCGGCCAACGTGCTCGCCTTGCTCGGCTAACGCTCGGCGACGTAACAGAAACTCGTCCAATTCAGGTCAATTGATCCAGGCCGGCTCGCAAAAAACGAGCCGGTTTTTTTGCGCCGTCTTTGACGGGATCGCCAACCGGTCGGAACCGATTCCTCGGCCCCAAAGATCGTTCAAGCGGCAGAGCCAACCGGACCGATAGGACGAAATGGGTTGGTGGGATGGTACGCGCACCGGAGCCGATGGCTCTGGGACGCCCGTGAGTGTCCAAAGATTGGCGATTCTGCCAGGTCGACTGGCCGACCAGGGAACGCCAGCAAAAGGGGGAAAGGCTCCTCGCATGTCGACGATCTCGACGGGAGTCGGGCTCATCAGCGGAATCGACATCGCTGGCGTGGTCGATGCGCTCATCAACGCGCAGCGCGGCACAGTGCTGCGGTTGCAAAGTCGAGCGACGGTCTTTGAGCAGACCAGCGACGCCGTCAAGTCGCTGGAAAGCGACGTGTTGTCAATATCGACGGCGGTGCAGGACCTCGGCCGGGCGGAAACGTTTTCGAGCTTCCGAGTCGACGTCTCCGACTCGTCGGTCCTCGACGTGTCCGCCACAAACGATGCCGTGCCTGGCCGATACGTGCTCAAGGCAGTCCGCGATGCAGCCACGCAACAGGTCCTATCAAAAGGGTTCGCCAACGCCGACCAACAGGCTATCGGGGCCGGGACTTTGGTGATTTCCACCACGGGTTTTCTGCATCGGTCGACGCCGCTTGACATGCTCAACGGTGGTAACGGGGTCCGCCGCGGCCGAATTCGCATTACGGACCGCAGCGGCCAATCGGCCGACATCGATCTGACGAACGCTTACTCAGTCGACGACGTCCTCCGAGCCATCAACCAGAACACTTCGATCTCTGTCACGGCGACTACCGATCAAGGACGCATTGTCCTGATCGACCAGTCGGGAAGCACGGCCTCCGCGTTGTCGGTCGTTGATTTGGACGGCGGTTACGCCGCGGAAGATTTGGGTATCCGGCAGAGCGTGGCTGCCGATACACTGACTGGTGCCTCGGTTTACCAGCTCACGGGCGACTTCGGCCTGGACTTGATCAACGACGGGAATCGCCTGTATCGGGTCCAGGGGGCGCCGGACTTGCGAATCACGCTGACCGACGACACAGTCCTCGATGTGCTGTTGGACGATGCCGTCACGTTGAACGACGTGGTTGAGGCCATCAACGGCCATCCAGACAACAATGGCAAATTGCAGGCGGCCTTGGTGGACGGCCGCCTTGAACTGACCGATTTGTCGGGTGGAGGCGGCACCAGCGCTTTCTCGGTTCAAGACATCAACGGGTCGGTTGTGGTTCGCCAACTGGGACTGGACGTCTCGGCGACAGGTAACGTGATTTCTGGTCGGCGCCTCCTGGCCGGGATCAATTCGGTTTTGCTGAGGAACCTGCGCGGCGGACGGGGCATCACGCAGCAGGGACAAATCTCACTGACGGACCGCGCAGGAACAACAGCCGTCGTTGATCTCAGCAACGCGGAATCGCTGGATGAAGTCCTCTACGCGATCAATACGGCCACCAGCTCAGGTGGCACGAAGCTCCAATTGGTGGCGCAAATCGACTCGGCTGGAACGGGCATCGAGATCCGCGACACGTCAGGGGCTACCGCCTCGAACCTGGTCATCGCCGATGTCGGCGGGAGCACGCTAGCGGCCGAGTTAGGCATCGCAGTCAACGCTCCGCAAAACAGTGTGGCCTCCGGGCCGCTGGGGCAGCGCGGCATCAATGAAGCAACAAGCCTTGAAGATTACGCTCCTGACGGCGGCGGCATCGCCGAGGGTTCCATCTTGATCACCGATTCCGCCGGAAATCAGGAGGCCATCTATTTCAGCAGTGCGGTCCAGACGATCGGCGACGTCCTGATGCGTATCAACGCCGCTCAAAACGTAGCGGTGCGGGCCGAGCTGAACGAGACCGGCGACGGGTTCGTCTTGATCGACCAAGCGGGCGGCTCCGGCACGCTTCGGGTGGAAGAAGTCGACAGCACGACGGCCGCCGACCTGCGGATTCTCGGTCAGGCTGCCGTCGTCAACGGCAGCCAACAAATCGTCAGCCGGAGGGCCACCATCGTCGAGATAGGAGCCACCGACACCCTCAACGATGTGGTTCAGAAAATCAACGACGCCGGATCGGACGTGACCGCCTCGGTGGTGAACGACGGCTCGGCGTTCAATTCGTATCGGCTGGTGTTGCAGTCGAACCGGTCCGGAGTCACAGGGAGGTTTGCTGTCGATTCGGGAAACCTGTCGTTGGGCTTCCAGACCAGCGTCCAGGCCCAAGATGCATTGCTTCGTGTCGGCGAGAACCCGGCGTCGGCCTTCATGCTCGCCTCAAATACAAATCGCTTCGATGGGGCCTTGCCGGGATTGGATGTTGAGCTCTTGAAAACGTCCGATGCGACGGTCGAGGTAGACGTGAGCCGCGACAACAGCTCCATCAAGGACGCTCTGCAGCGGTTCGTCGACAACTACAACGCCTTCTATGATTCCGCCGCCGATTATTCGAAGTTTGATCCGGAGACGAATGAACGAGGCATTCTTCAAGGCTCGGGCTTTTTGCTGCGAGTCACGACTCGACTGCAAAATGCGATCGGCCGACGGTTGCTCGGACCGAACGATGCCGTCCGTTCGCTTGCCGATTTGGGCGTGCGTGTCACTGACGCGGGACGTCTTGAGCTTGACACCGAACGTCTGGACAAGCTGCTTGCGGAGAACTTCCAGGCGGTTTCCAAGTTCTTCTTGGAAGCGGACACCGGCTTCGCCGATCAAATGCAAAACACACTGGACACGCTGACCGACTCCTTCACGGGGGCGTTTGCGTTGGAGGAGAATTCGCTGCAGGAATCTGTCGACTCGCTGAACGACCGAATCCAACAATTGGAGGCCGTGTTGGAAATGCGTCGCGAGCGGCTGATGCGACAATTCCTTGCGATGGAGGAGATACTGGCTTCATTGCAGGACCAGCAGAACGCTTTGTTGCAAATGTCCCGAGCAACGAGTTCGAACAGACGCTGATTAGGAGGTTGGCAGACAACCGAAGGAAAGAATTAACCGTTCCCAGGCGGAAACGCGGCGCAGCACCGTGGCCGATGCTATCAGCGTCGATGATGCGGCATCGGTGACGTTGCGTCGCGGCCGGTGCTGCGATCATCGGCTCACCGGGAAACCGCGACAGCCGCCGGATGTTCGACAGAAGCTGGCAGCTTCTGTCACGCCCACGTACTGTTGCCGATTTCTGTGGGATTTACCGCCCTGCGAACGGTTACGGAAAACATTCCCATTTGCAGCCGGCTCTGAAGAGGCTTTCTGTCCGGAGCCCGTTTGCTTGCGGCCCGTGAGGCGGCCGGTCGCATGCGATCGGGTTGGAGAACGAATACGGCCAGCGGATTGGCGTGTCGGTTTCACCGGTGAGCCAGCGGGCGAAAGGGCCGTCGCACGATCCCCGAACGAGATGGGCGAGAGCCCAAAGATCTGGACCAGGAGGAATACCTATGGTGAACAGCAACAATGAATACCTGGAATCGCAAGTTCTGACGGCTCCTCCCTACGAGCTGCATCGGATGGTTGTGGATGCGGCGATCCGGCACGCGCGGCGGGCGGAAGAAGCCCTGGCGCGGCGAGATTACGAGACATCTTACTTCTCGTTGAACTCCGCCCGTGACTGCGTGAATGAACTGATCGTTGGGCTGGACCGAGACCGAGCCCCGGATCTGGTCGACCGACTTCGAGCCCTATTCGTCTTTGTGCACCGCCGGCTGGTCGAGGGAGATTTGTATCACGATCCGCGCCGCATTCGGGACGCCATCCAAATCCTCGAAATGCATCGAGACACCTGGTGTCAGCTCATCGAACGGCTGCGAGAGGAGCAGACGTCGTATCAAGATGACGTCAACGAGTCATCGCAGGACTATCACGGCCACGATGGCTACGACCGCTACGACGGCGAAGGAGTCTCCTGGTTGACGTAGCGGCGCTCTCACTATCACTCGGTCAGCCCTTTTCAGAGGGAGCCAGTCTGCTCGATCCGCTCAAGGACGGCTTCCTTCAGCTCGGGAACCGATTTGAGGAATCGTTCGACAATTGCCCGAAGAGCGATTTTGTCGTGGCCTTCGAACCGAAAAGTAATCGCTGGCTCGGTGATCGACATTCGCGCCAGCGCCCAGCCCTCGTCGTATTCCGCACGTACCCCATCGAGACGGCTGACTCGGCCACCGCAAGCGGTCGCGATCTGCTCGAGCAGCGCTTGGCTTTCGCCGCGAAAAGGGACCCGAACATCCGGTGTGATGCAGGGCCAGGGGACCTCATCCAGCAGATGGGCCAACGACTTTCCCGTCCGAACGATCAGCTCGAGCAGCACCAGCGCCGTGAAGAGGCCGTCGTCTCCTCCGCCCAGACTCCCGTAAAAATGGTGGCCGCTGACTTCCACACCGAGATCGGCGTCTTGCTGGATAATCGTGGACTTGATGAATCCGTGGCCGCTCGGCTGCATCAAGGCCCGGCCACCGGCGTCACGAGCAGCCTGACCGACTATCGACGCACACTTCAAGTCGTATACGACCAGCGGCTGCGAAAAAAGGTGCCGGATGAGCAAGACGGCGATCTGTTCCGGTCGCGCTATGCGCCCTCGACCATCCACGAAGATCACCCGATCCCCATCGCCGTCTAACGCTACGCCGACGGCGCTCGCGTGATCTCGTACGTGCTTCGCTAGGAGAGCCAAATTCCGATCGTTCGCCGGATTCGGCGCCCCGCGAGTGAAATCCGGATCGATCCGGTCAACCAGCGATGCAACCGCATAGCCGGCTGACCGGAGGACACGCGGCGCGATCTCCGTAAACGCTCCGGCCATCGAATCCAAACTGACCTGCAGCCGTGCCCGTCGGGCGTTGTCCCCCGCCGCGCTGCCAGGGCCGACCACACTCGGCGGCCCGTCCGAACCGGTCGCTTCCGAAACGCGTCCTCGACCCGACGGGATCTTTCCGGTGCACGTC
>JAADHY010000345.1 GCA_013151585.1 Planctomycetota bacterium | reverse complement strand
TGAGCCCGCCAGACCCGCTCGCCCGCCACGTGCATCCACGGTGACTTTGGGTTCGGGATATTCGGCAGCACCTCTTCGAAACGCGGCGAGACGGTCAGGAACAGGCGTTCGAAGCACGGGTTGCGCTCCCCGTCGGCTTTCGGCAGGTAGCGTGAGCCGCCGTTCTGTACGACGCCGTCGGGCCCGATGCGGTTCTCGAACCAGAGCAGCGACGCGTTCGAGCGGGTGTGATCAACGATGGGCAGTATGAACAGCGGCCGATCGGGCGGCCCGGTCACGAGCACCGCCGGCCGCTTCGCATCGCCGGTCAAGTACGGCACGGTCACCAGCCGCGGATTCTCGACACCGACGACACGCCCAATGCGGAACTCGGCGATCTGGCCACCGAGGCATTGCACATCGACCACCAGCGACTTCTGCCACAGGCGCAGCGCGTAGGTGACCTCAGCCGACCGCTCGCCCAGACGCAACCGCCACGTGGACCGGACCACATCGCCATCCCGTTGGCAGCGGACCAGTTCGATGCGTTCCGGGGCGGCCGCGTCGGCGGAACCATCGGGACGCTGGTTAACCCAGAAGTAAACGCCGCCATCGACCATGGGCCGAAACGGCTTGCCCCGACCGACCCAGCAGGCAGTGATGTCGCCGAGCGTCCCGGTCTCGGGCCGATAACGATACTCGAGCACGCCGTCGTCGCCTTCGTAGCGGAAGAGGTACGTTTTTGGAGTGCGGCAGTCTCCTGCCGCTTTGGATTCTGCCTCGTCGTTCTGCACTGTCTTCGCCGTTCTTTTGGCATCGCCCGATGACGCCTTTGCCGCTTTCGATCCAAAGCGGTGCGGGAGCACCGCACTCCCAAATGATTCATCGACTGCAACGTCCACTTCGACCAGCGTCACTTTGAACCGCTTCGTCACATTCGTCGGCAGGATCGTCTCTTCGCGCGTTGGGAACGGCAGTCGGCCGGGGCCGGTGTTGGTGCCGACGGTCTGGCCAGGCGGCAGGTCGATGCCGCGCTTCGGTCGCGGTTCGAACCGAAGCGGGCGAAGCTGTTCCCTGTAGACCGCCAAGTTGTCGAAATACAAGACGCGGTCGTCCTTGTTCCGGCCGCCGGCGACTTCGATTGCCACAACGTGGACGGGGCCGTCGCCAAGCTGCTTGAGCTGCTCGGCCGAAAGCCGCCGGTGCACCAGCCACCATTCCTTCCAGCGAACGCGGTCCATGTAGACGGACACGCGGCTGCGGTTCGACCCTTCGAGCACAACGTAGAGCTGCACCTGCGGCGTGCTCGGGTCCGGCGCCCACGCCCAGTTGTTGCCGTAGCACCACAGGTTGATGCAATCGAAGGGCAGCGGCACAGCCACCGGCTTAGCCAGCCGAATCGTCACCTTCGGCCGCGGCCCGGTGCCGCGATAGACCAGCTTGCCCACGTAGCGGCCCCAAAGCTGCTGCTCGCGCGACCGCGTGAATGAAGCGACCGCATCGCGGCACTCGACCGTCCAGCCTTCCACGTTCTCGAAGTCCACCAACGGCGCCCGCGTATCCTCCGTGCGCCCCGCCCAGACCATCTCATACGGCCGCTCGCCAATCTTTTCTCCTGGCTCGTCAGACCGGACGGCGGTGGGCGAAGGCAAACACAAAGCGGCCGTCGTGAAAGCGGAAAGCAGAGCTCGGAATCGGACACCAGCGACAAGCGGAGAGTGGTCGAACATGGGCGGACCTCCTCGAAGCAAGCAAGTTAAGGATCCGCATTGCGTCGGTTCTTGCGGCGTTCCGGCACGCCGCAGCGACGAGGCGGTGAGGCTTGTCACGTTCCCGAGCCAAGCATGTCAGCCGTTCATCCGTGGCACGCCCGAACCATGGCTCCGGCGAACTCGCCGATTTCGGCCAGCACCTGTTCGGAGTCCGCGTTGGGATCATTCAGACGTTCCGCCCGGCGGACGATGGCCGAGCCGACGATGACGCCGTCGGCCAGACCGCGGAGCGGCTCGACGTGCTCCGGCCGGCTGATGCCGAACCCAACCGCCAGTGGCAGGTTGGTCTTTGAGCGGAGCCAACGGAGTTGGTCGGTCAGCTCATCGGGAAGTCGGTCTCGCTCTCCCGTGGTGCCGGCTACGGAAATGCAATAAACGAACCCGCTGGCCGCCGCCAGAATCCGTTCAGCCCGCTCACGAGGCGTAGTCGGAGCGATGAGCTGCACAAGGTCCAAGCCGGCGTCCTGCGCGATCGGAGCCAACAGATCGGCTTCGTCCGCGGGCAAGTCCGGGACGATCAATCCGCTGACGCCGGACTCGGCAGCGCGCGTGACGAACCGTTCCGGCCCGCTGCGAAAGATGATCGAGTATGACACCATAGCGACGATTGGCGGCCCGGTTGCTGCAGCTCGCTCATTGCCGGGTCCCGCCCCCAGGCTGGTTTCACAGGAGTCGCCTGCTGTCAGCTCGCGCACCGCATCGAAGATATCCGACACGTGGACGTCCCGTTCCAGCGCGCGAGTGTATGAGGCCTGAATCACCGGTCCGTCGGCAATCGGGTCGCTGTAGGGGAACCCCAGCTCGATCAGGTCCACACCCGCCGCGGCCAGCTCGCGCACGAGCCGCTTGGTCCAATTCAGGTCCGGATCCCCGGCGGTCAGGAACGGCATGAACGCCATCTGACCTTCCGTCTGCAATCTGTCGAACGTCTGAGCGATGCGTGTGGTGCTAGCCAAGGTTTTCTAGATCTCCTTTCCCAAAAGGCGAGCCACTTCGTGAACGTCTTTGTCGCCTCGTCCGGACAAACAAATCACGATCGCGTCCTCTGGTGATCGACGGCCAGCCGTTTTCAAAACGTGAGCCACAGCATGGGCACTTTCCAATGCGGGGATGATGCCCTCCAGTCGAGCCAGCGTCTGAAAAGCATCGAGAGCCTCCTGATCCGTCACGTTGACGTATTCCACTCGTCCGGTTTCTTTCCAATAGGCGTGCTCTGGTCCGACGCCCGGGTAATCCAAGCCCGCCGAGATCGAATGGACAGGCTGGGTCTGGCCGTCCTCATCTTGCAAGACGTAGCTATAAGTGCCATGCAGTATGCCTTTACTTCCGTAGACCAGCGTGCTGGCGTGTTCGCCCGGCTGGGGACCACGACCGCCGGCCTCCACACCGGTCAGCTTCACATCGTCTTCGATGAAGGGATAAAACATGCCGGCCGCGTTCGAGCCACCGCCGACGCATGCGACGATCTCGTCCGGCAGCCGGCCCAGGAGGCTTAGACATTGCTCGCGTGTTTCCCGTCCGATCACCGATTGAAAGTCGCGTACGATCATGGGAAAGGGATGCGGGCCGACGACTGAACCGAGGATGTAGTGAGTTGTCTGGACCGTCGCCATCCAATCGCGGAGAGCCTCGTTAATGGCATCGCGCAGCGTACGGGAACCGCTCGTGACGGGCCGCACTTCAGCGCCCAACATGCGCATGTTGAACACATTCGGACGCTGACGGCGGATATCTTCTTCCCCCATGTAGACGACGCACTCCAGCCCAAACCGCGCACACGCCGTGGCCGTGGCGACCCCATGCTGACCGGCGCCCGTTTCGGCGATGACCCGCTGTTTGCCCATGCGCTGAGTCAACAGCACTTGGCCGATTGTATTATTGATTTTGTGGGCGCCGGTGTGGTTCAGATCTTCCCGCTTCAAATAGATGCGGGCTCCGCCGGCGTATTGCGTCAGCCGTTCTGCGAAATACAGCGGGCTGGGCCGCCCGACGTATTCTGCCAGCAAGTGTTGGAATTGGAGCTGAAACTGCGGGTCCGATTTGGCTTCGGCGTACCGACGCTCGAGCTCTTCCAACGCGTGCATCAACGTCTCGGGAACGAATCGCCGGCCGAATTCACTGAAACGGCCAAGCTCATCCGGCACATGTCGAGTTACCGTTGTCATCAAGAGGTCTCTTGTTCGCGAAGCTGTGATCTTCTCCGGTCAGCCGTCGTCGCCCCGGTCGCGGAACGGCCGTTCTGGCCCCAGACCGGCGCCTCCAGCGATCGGGCGTGCCGCGACCGAAAACGGCATTATGAGTTGGGGGCGCCGAGGGGTCAATGAACGGTCCTCCCGGCATCCGATGCATGGTTGGTGCCACAACTCTCCAGATGCATGCCGCGCAGCGACAACTTCCGAACGGTTGCGCCCGTAAACACGGCAGCAGCCGCTGGTCCAAAACCGGGCCGCAGCCGGTTTGCAAGCAAACGCGGATTGGGCCGCACTTGGGCGCTTCGCCCAAATGCCACAACTCATAGAATCGGAACCCGAAAAGCGATCAGGCGACCCTCCCTCAGATGACATTGCCGCAAAAATTGTTACAGTAGAGGGTTGAGGCAGGTAGCAGTGACGGGCCGGTGTCGTGTCCGCCTGGGGCGGATACGGAGTTGAGTCGCCGCTGATCTGAAGGGTCGACCTAGGCCGCGATGTCCGGCCGGGGAGACGAACGGTTGGAGTCGTTTTGATGCCGATCAAAGTTCGTTGCCAGGGGTGCCGTGCTGTTTTCAACGTTCCGGACGCTGCTCGCGGCCGGGCGATTCGATGTCCCAAGTGCCAGACGAAATTTCGCGTCCCCTCCAAGCAGCCCAAGGCGGACCGTCCGGCCCAGCCCGCCGAAGACGAAGATCCCCTCGCGTCCCTCGACCTGAGCGAATTGGAGGACAAGAGCGCCCGCGTCTGCCCTCGCTGTGGCACGGAGGTGACTGAAGAAGACATCGAATGTCCAAACTGCTTCGTCGATCTGACCACGGGCGTGATGCGGGAATCGACCCGGCGGCGATTGTCCCGCAAAGGGCCGGATCCGAGCCTCTATTACCGCGGCGTGTGGAAAGAGGCCTGGCAGTTCACGATGGAGAACAAGCCCATCGTGTTCCGCACCATTTTCTATTTGACGTTCTGGACGCTGATCAGCCTGGGTTGCGTCTTCATGGTGAGCTGGTGCCGGAACATTCCGCCGCGCGTCTTCTGGGGATTCGTTGCCGGTGTGACCGGGCTTGTCCCTTTGGGCTGGCTGTGGCATCTGGACACCGAGATTGTTGCGGCCACGGTGAATCGCAAAGAACAGTTGCCGCGCATCCCTTTTGATTTCTTTCTTTGCGTTGCCCTGGGTATCAAAGCCATCGCCTGGGAGTTGGCCGTGTGTGCTCAGACGGTGGTGAGTTTGATCGGGGTGGGATTGCTCGTGATGGGCAACTATCAGGTGGGCGGCATCCTTTTGGGGGTGGGCGTGTTGATCACGCTTCCTCTATTGCCGATCGCGATCGCGCACATGGCGATGCCGGTGAGCTGGCCCGCCTGGGCGATCAACAAGCTGGGGGAAGCTTTCGTCAAGACTTTGGGGCCGCCATTGTATTGGTGCGTGGTGTTGTTTGTCACGAGCCTGCCGATCATTGGACTTTTGGGCGGAGCGGCGGCGTGGAAAGGGCGAGACGTGGCCCGGATGGCCGGCACCGTCGTCTACAACATGCAGTTGCCGCCCTCTTCCGAAGAGGGTGGGCAGGCGCCGGAACCGAAACCCGTCGAGTGGCAAGTGCTCGTCGTCCCCGGCATCGGTCTGGTCGCCAGCATTTTCTTGGCGGGCTTCATCGCTGTTTACAACATGCGTTCCAATGGCCTGATGGCCTACTACTGCAAACCGAAGCTGGGACTGATCACGGTCAAGAAAGAGAAGAAATATGTTCGCAAGGCGCCGCGGAAGGCGGGAAAGACGATCGACATCGACGTCTTCCAGTCCGTGAATATGGATCGTATCCGTTGGGCCGTGTGGCTGTTCTTCGCTGGGCTTGCTTCGATTGTAGCGCTTTTTGGAGGGATAGCCGCTGCTATTGCGCTGAAAGTTACGACGCCAGTGGCCGGCTGGGTTCTCTTATCCTTGGCTCTCGCAATTCCTCTGTGTTTTTGCACTAGCTTGATCCTTTTCTTAACGGTTCCGGCAGAGACGGGGGCGGCGCCGTACGTGTGGAGTGCTTTCGCTCTTCAAATCATTGGATTTGGGTTTTATGTCGGAGCGAACTTTGTGGGAGATGAGGTACTGAAAGGGCTCGTCGCTGGCGGCGGGGCCATGGCGCATTTTATATCGTTGATCGTGTTTTTTGTGTTTCTGGAGCAGCTCGGGCGTTTTTTGCGGAAAGAGACGATTGTGAACGTGGCGAAGATCGGCACGTACTCGCTGGTTGCGTCTGTGGTCGGCGCGCTAGTTGCCATCATTGGTGGGAAGCTGGCGAAGTCGGGCGTGTTAGCTATCAAGCCTGCGCTGTGGATGGTTTTCGGCAGCCTCGGGGTGATGGTCATCGGATTCTTGATGGGGCTGGTTTCGGTCGTCATCGGTCTTCTGGCACTGGGGACGGCTTTGGAAGAGTTGCACCGGAAGAAACGCAGACGGCGGCGGCAGGTTGTGGTTGAGGAATGATCGTCGGACTGGAAACAACGTCCGGGATGAGCGACCGTTGAAGATCGAGGTGTGCCGTCGTTGTGGCCACCGTGTGAGCCGGCGGGAGGATATGCGGGCGGTTGACACGGTGGTCTGTCGAAGTAAAATCATCATTGTGTCGGGCGATTGGGTGTCAGCGGGACATGGAGTCCGAATGTCGGGGCTGCGGTGGAACTCGGTGAGTTGTTTATCCACGTCAGGCGGCCAGAGATGCTCGATCGCTCGGCGATCAACTCAGAAAATCTTCCGCTCTGATCTCCTGCTCTCCGGCGGGCTTGCCGAGTGGACCTGGTCGCTGTCAAGGCGATGTGAGATTGGTGAGTCGCGTGTAGTCTCGGCGTGAGCCGTCTCACGGGCGAGGACGGATTTGCCCGGGAGACACTGCTTTTTTCGCGACGGGGAGACTTCGGCGCGCTATTCACTCTGGCGGGCTCGGCGAGTGAGTCCTCCCAACGCTTGGCGGCTCCTGCGAACGAAGTCCGCTTTTCGCGTTGTGTCGCCAACGGCCGCGCCGACAAGGCGGACTCACCGGCTCGAACCTCGTGATGGGCGCTCGATCATACCGCCCTGGCCCTGCACCAATGGAACGGCCGGACCTCTCCGAGAAGGTTGACTTATGGGCGTCTTGAAAAGAAGAGTGAAATCAGACAAAGACCTGTTCGATGAAACCACGATGAGCTTTGGCGAGCACCTGGAAGTGCTCCGGACACACCTGATCCGCGCTTTGCTTGGACTGGTTGTGTGCGTCGTCGTGGCTTTGTTCTTTGGCGACAAACTGGTCGCGGTCGTCCGAGCTCCCATTGATGACGCTCTTCGCGAGTTTTCCCAGACGCCAACCGAACAGGCCGAGCAACAAACGTTCTGGGAAAGTGTTCGGAGGCGCTCCGAAACAGGCCGAGCCTGCGGCCCAGCCAGCGCCCGAGCAAATCGAGGCACCGTCAAACGCGCGAACGATCATCATTGGCATTCGCGCCAAAGACCTCGCCCGACTGCTCCACGAACTGGATCCCGACCGCTACCCGGCGGAGCTGGCAGTTGGGGAAGATCGCAGCCTGTCCTTGCCAATCTCGGCCCCCGAGTTCGCCGAATTCCGGCAGACGACGGAAAACCAACGGCGGCCTGTGACGCTGAACGTCCAGGAAGCCTTCATGACTTACCTGAAGGTTTCGGGCGTGGCCGGGCTGGTTTTGGCCAGCCCGTGGATATTCTACCAACTTTGGCTTTTCGTGGCCGCCGGACTGTATCGCCACGAACGCCAGTTCGTTTACAAATACCTACCCATTAGCGTTGGGCTGTTCCTCGGTGGAGCCTTGTTCTGCTTTTTCGTGGTCTTTCCTTTCATTCTGCGATTCCTGCTCGGGTTCAACAAATTTTTAGGGCTGTTGCCCCAGATCCGCATCTCCGAATGGATTAATTTCGCGATCATGCTGCCGTTGATGTTCGGCATCAGCTTCCAGTTGCCGCTCATCATGTTGTTCCTCGAACGGATTTCCGTGTTCGACGCGGATGATTATCGCGAGAAACGTCGGTTGGCCATCCTGGTGATCTCGGTGCTGTCGATGTTGCTCACGCCGTCGGACCCGGGCAGCATGATTGCCATGATGCTTCCGCTCTTGGCGCTATACGAGCTGGGCATCTGGATGTGCACACGATCCCCCTCCCGCAAAAATCCCTTTGCCGAAGAGGCGTAGCACCGACGACGCTTCAGATTAAACCGACAACGTGGCGGACGGCTGGTGGAGGTACAGCACGATGGCAGATTACACGACGCTGCGGTGGCAAGGCGATGCGCGGACCGGCCGGCTCTTTCTGCTCGATCAAACACGCTTGCCAACGGACGTGGTGGAACTGGAGTGCTCTTCCGTCGAGGCAGTGTGGCAGGCCATTCGGGAACTGAAAGTTCGCGGAGCACCGGCCATCGGAGTGGCGGCGGCCTACGGCGTGGTCTTGGGGCTTCAAGAAGCGTCGGAGTGGAGCCGGGAGTCGTTCGATCGTCGGTTCAAAGAGGTTCTAGAACGGCTCGCGTCAAGC
>JAADHY010000638.1:2398-15399 GCA_013151585.1 Planctomycetota bacterium | reverse complement strand
GCCATCCAAAGCGTGCTGACCGAAACCCGTCAGTTTCCGCCTCCGCCGGAATTCGTTGCCTCTGCGAACGTCAAGGGAATGGACGAGTACCAGCAGATGTGGAGTCGGGCCAAAGAGGATCCGGCCGGGTTCTGGGGGGAGCTGGCGGAGAAGGAGCTGAAGTGGTTCCGGAAGTTCGACCAGACTCTGGAAGGCGAAATGCCGGACACGAAGTGGTTCCTCGGAGGCACGCTAAACGCCAGCGTTCAATGCATTGACCGACACGTCGAGACGTGGCGCCGGAATAAAGCTGCCATCGTTTGGGAAGGCGAACCAGGGGATACTCGCGTTCTGCGCTATCACGATCTGCTGCGAGAGGTTTGCCAGTTCGCGAACGTGCTGAAAAAGCTGGGCGTACAGAAGGGCGACCGCGTCACCCTTTACATGCCGATGATCCCGGAACTTCCGATCGCCATGCTGGCCTGCGCCCGCATCGGAGCCGTGCATTCGGTCATCTTCGGCGGATTTAGCGCCGAGGCGGTAGCGGATCGGAACAACGACGCTCAGGCGAAACTCGTCATCACCGCCGACGGCGGCTGGCGACGCGGCAAAGAGATCGAACTGAAAAAGGCGGTGGATGAAAGCTTGGAGAAGTCCCCTTCAGTCGAAAAAGTCGTCGTGGTTCGTCGCACCGGAGCTCCCGTGGAAATGGTTCCGGACCGCGATTTCTGGTGGCATGATCTCATGGAAGGTGAATCGGCGGATTGCGAACCCGCCGAAGTCGATTCGGAGCATCCGCTGTTCATTCTTTATACTTCCGGCAGCACCGGGAAGCCGAAAGGCGTCTTGCACACCACCGCCGGCTATTTGCTCGGCACCATGATGACCAGCCGCTGGGTCTTTGATTTGAAGGAAGAGGACGTCTATTGGTGTACGGCGGACATCGGCTGGATCACCGGCCACAGCTATATTGTCTACGGGCCGCTGGCCAACGGAGCGACGGTCCTCATGTACGAAGGAGCTCCCGACTGGCCCGATCAGGGCCGGTTCTGGCAACTGGTCGAGAAGTACCAGGTCACTGTTTTTTACACCGCTCCGACCGCCATCCGATCCTTCATCCGGTGGGGCGACCAATGGCCCAACCGTTACGACCTGTCCAGCTTGCGGCTGCTCGGCACCGTCGGCGAGCCGATCAATCCCGAAGCCTGGATGTGGTATCATCGCGTCATCGGACAGGAACGTTGCCCCATCGTCGACACCTGGTGGCAGACCGAAACCGGCGCGATCATGATCAGTCCACTGCCGGGTGTCACGACGACCAAACCGGGCAGTTGCACCTTGCCTTTGCCGGGCGTGGTCGCCGACGTGGTCAGCTCGGACGGAACCAGCCTTCCGCCCAACCAAGGAGGGCTGCTAGTGATCCGCCAACCCTGGCCCTCGATGTTACGCACGCTTTACGGGGACCACGATCGCTTCCTGGCGACCTACTTCAGCGAAGTCCAAGGCTGTTACTTCGCTGGCGACGGGGCTCGGCGTGACGAAGACGGATATTTCTGGATCATGGGACGTGTCGACGACGTCCTCAACGTGGCTGGACATCGACTGAGCACGATGGAAATTGAAAGCGCGCTGGTTTCTCATCCCGTCGTCGCCGAAGCGGCGGTCGTCGGATATCCGCACGAAATCAAGGGCGAAGGCATCTGCTGTTTCGTCACTTTGAAGTCCGGCGAAGGCAGTGAAGAGCTGCGTCAGGAGTTGATCGAACATGTGCGGAAGCAGATCGGAGCGATCGCCACACCTGATCAAATTCGCTTCACGACCGCTGTGCCGAAGACTCGGAGCGGAAAGATCATGCGCCGTCTGCTCCGCGACATCGCCGCCGGCCGCGAAGAAGTCGGAGATACCACCACGCTGGAAGACTACTCGGTCCTGGCTCGACTGCGCGCCGAAGAAGGCTGATGGAGAGCAACCGTTCCAATTGCTCTGGCCAACCTGAAAAAACAACTGTCGCTGGCGGCATATCGCTTTTGCGAAGAGAATCTGCGACAGTCACCCGATGAGTTCGCAAGAGGTTAAGCGAGCCAAGTTGCGAAACCAGCGGTCTTCGAAATTGGCGCCGACATCGACGATCGCCTGTTGGGCAGACCTACTGGCGACTGGGCTCGGTCCTCCCGCTCGAAGCGATTCACCGTCCGGCGAATAACAACGTTCACAGGTCGAGACGCAGCGCGGCATCGCGGCCGATGCTGTCAGCATCGACGAAGGAGCGTGCCTAGTGCTCTTTCCATTGGCTCCCCGGGGAAGCAGGCGGGAAACATTCGATAAACAGGAGCAGTTTCTCTCACGGCCGCGTGACCCTTCCCATTGCTGGGGGGCGGCCTCTTCCATCCCGTAAACGTTTATCTCGAAAATAGATTCGCACTATTGATCAGGACTTGCTAAACTGTAGGCACGAGATGCATGGCCCACGCGGGCCAGGTTCGGCCGCGTCTTGAGCATGTTCCCATCTTTGCAATCTGCAGAGGGCGTCCCGACGCGGCGAGAGTGACACCCATCTCTTCTTCAGAGCGGACGCCAATGACAAGGAGACCATCGCTATGCAGGGCACTGCACTTGCCAAAGACATAATGGTGACCCAGTTGGTCACGTTTGCTCCTGATTCGCACGTCATCGACGGGATGGCTCAATTGATTCGGCATAACATTTCGGGAGGCCCGGTCATTGAGCCCGACGGCACTTACCTCGGAGTTTTCTCCGAAAAATGTTGCATGCGAGTGCTCCGGGCCACTGCCGATTGGGCGCGGCGTTTTTCGGCATTCCGTCGTGTTCTGGCCAAGGAGTTCATGGTGACGCGTCTGGTCGCTCTTCGGCCGGACATGGATGTTTTCGAGGCGATCGGACATTTGCTGAACCACCACATCTCCGGAGCGCCCGTGATCGACGAGGCGGGCAATTTCTTGGGCGTCTTTTCTGAGAAGACCAGCATGCGCGTGCTCATGGACGCCGCGTACGACCAAATGCCCACGACGAAGGTCGGAGCTTTCATGAACACGGCCCGAGGCCGTATCATCTCTGAGGAAACCGACCTGATGACGATCACACAGGTTTTCATCGACACCCCTTACCGAAGGTTGCCGGTGGTCCGCGAAGGGAAATTGCTTGGGCAGATCAGCCGCCGCGACGTGCTGAAAGCCGAGCACCATCTCGCACCGTTTGTGCGACGCCGCGAGCAAACGCTGCGGGAGCAAAAATCGACGAGCACCGACTCTGCGCCGACAGAGGGGTGGTTAGCGGAGGCCGAGCGAGAAGGTCTGGACTTGTCCGTGAGCTCGTTCATGGACACGCATGCCAAGACCATTGATGAAGAGACGGACCTGCTGCGTATCGCCCAGATATTCCTGGGAACGCCCTATCGACGTCTCCCCGTTCTCCGGGACGGCAAGCTGGTGGGCCAGATCAGCCGACACGACGTGCTGAAAGCCGCTCATGGCCTGCTGGAAATCATTCCGCAGCGTTCCACCGAGCAATCGCTCTTCCTCAGCGCGGTGGTCAAACGAAGCGAATCGCCCGTCGATTTCTGAGCGTAGTGGGCAGCGTGCCTTGACCGCATCGACGGGATGACTGCAACGGCGCGGCGATGGTGTCCCTAACGCCTCCTGCGGAAAAGGCGAGTCCCGACACCGCTGGCAATGAGGCGACTTCCGGCCGCTACGTTGTTCGGAGACGCCGCTGGATTTCTTCGACGACCTCCCGGGATGGAATCCGAATCTGCTCCAGGCTGTCCCGGTCGCGAATCGTGACTGTGTCGTCTTCCAGCGTCTGACCGTCGACGGTGATGCAGTAGGGCGTACCGATTTCGTCTTGCCGGCGGTACCTCCGGCCGATCGCGCCTTGTTGGTCGTAGGCACAGACAATGCCGGCCTCTTTCAGTTCCGAATAGATGGCCGTGGCCTTTTCCGGCATGCCATCCTTTTTGATGAGCGGAAAGACAGCCGCTTTGATCGGCGCGATCCGTGGATGGAACCGCAAGAAGACACGCTTTTGCGGCCGGCCCTTTTCATCGGGCTGCTCGTCCTCGCAGTAGGCTTCGCAAAGGAAGGCGAGCGTGGCGCGGTCCGCGCCGGCCGAAGGCTCGATCACGTGGGGGACGTAGCGCTCCCGAGTCTGGTCATCGAAGTAGGTCAGGTCTTTACCGCTGCCGCGATACTTCGGTTGGCCATTTTCGTCCGTCTCAACAACGAACCCATCGCCCTGCCGGATCAGTTTTCCTTCCATGTGCGACCGCAAGTCAAAGTCGCCCCGGTGTGCAATTCCTTCCAGCTCGCCGTACGAACCTTCGGGCAGGAACGGAAAAGCGTATTCGACGTCGGCCGTGCCGACCGAGTAGTGCGACAATTCCTCGGGCTCGTGATCCCGCAGTCGCAGGTTCTCGCTCGTGATTCCCAAGTTGATGTACCATTGGAATCGACGATCCCGCCAATATTGGTACCATTGACGCGACTCGCTGGGATGACAAAAGAACTCGATCTCCATCTGCTCGAATTCGCGGGACCGGAACGTGAAATTGCGTGGTGTGATCTCGTTGCGGAAGCTCTTACCGATCTGAGCCACGCCGAAAGGAATTTTCACGCGCGTGCTGTCTAAGACATTCTTGAAGTTCACGAAGATGCCTTGCGCTGTTTCCGGCCGCAAAAAAGCCGCCCCCTCCTCGCCGGACAACGCACCGACGTAGGTCTTGAACATCAAGTTGAATTCACGCGGTTCCGTCAACTGGCATTTCTCGTATTCGCCGGGATGCTTACTCGGTTTCAGCGGACATTGCGAGTCTTGAATCTGATCGGCGCGGAAGCGTGCCTTGCACTCCTTGCAATCGACCATCATGTCGTGAAACATGTCATAGTGGCCGGAACACTTCCAGACCTGTGGGTGCATGATGATCGACGTTTCCAGCCCGACCATGGCGTACGGGCGAGGCGCTCCTGAGGGCGTCACGAGCTCGTTGTGGCTGGTGACCATGTCGCGCCACCAGGCCTCGCGCACATTGCGTTTCAGTTCCACGCCGAGCGGACCGTAATCCCAAAACCCGTTCAGCCCGCCGTAAATCTCCGACGACTGGAACAAGAATCCGCGTCGTCGGCACAACGCGACGATCACATCCATCTGCTTTTTCATGATCTCGGTCGTTCGCTCCTTTACGGGTGTTGCCCGGGGGTTCAAACCCGCGCGTCTGCCCATCCCATACGCACGCCGGCCGGCGACACCATCAAGCCGGCAAGGGCGTGATTCTCGGAACTTTGCCCGAAAAAGTCTACTCTACGGTTTATGCAAAAAGGTCTGCGACCATAACCCGACGCGTCAACAGGAATCAGGCAACAAAAGCCGCGCAAACATCCTTCCTCGCTGAGGCATCGGATTGGTGGGACTCCAACCGATGTTGCGTTTTCCTGCTGCAGATGTATGGCTCACCACCGGCGACGTGGTCAGAAGGCTGGCCGAGAGACGCGGGAGACGCTGTCGACACACGCGGACTCGGGCACGCGCCCGCCTCGGACGAAAAGCTCGATTTGAATGCAGAGTAACGGAGGTGGCGCGGTTGAGGAAGGCGTTTTTCTGTACGGACGCCTCCCGGCCGAGTGCTCGGGAACCGTCAGAAAATGTTGTGCCGCTCGGGTTGATAGGATGGCTTTCTTAGCCCGTCAAAAAGCGACCGGAAAGGAATGTCCATCCTACGAAATGAGCACGTTGTTCTCTGACGCCCCCTCAATGGCACCGCGTCAGGGGCGAGCCTTGAAGGCCGAGCGGATCAACGGGCTTGTGCCGGCGTCGCGATGGGCCCGGCGACGCGGCGAGGGCTGCGTTCCGTAATGTATTCGCGCAACAACGCTTCCGCCCGACGCTGGTCGAGCAGCCCCATCTGCACGAGCGTCCGGGCCAGTTTCGCGGCATCTTCCCGCTGTTGAGCGAGCAGGTGGACCAGTTCGTCTTCGCGGAGCAGGCCGAGTCGGACGGCCGCCGCGCCGAAGCGTTCGCCCGTCGACTCTTGAGTCTGGAGAATCTGCTCGACTTCGGCGTCCGTCAGATAGCCGTGTTGCTGAGCGAGCTGGCCGATTCGCACTGGCTCCGGCCGACAGTACGCCAAAGCTTTCGACACGGTCGGAATGTCGAATAGGCCTCGATCCACTAGCCAGCGGCTGAATCGGTGCTGCGTGACGCGCTGCATCAGCCGCCTTTCCGGTTCTTGGATCAACGATCGGACATGAACCTGATTGCGGCCGCCACGTTTCGAATCGTACATGGCCTCGTCGGCCGCCGCGACAAGCCGCGAAGCCAAATCGGTTTCATGTCGCTGGGGCAGCGCAATGGCGGCGCCGATACTGACCGTCACCGGAATCCGCTGTCCCTCGACGATGATCTCTTCTTGTTCGACGCGCTGGCGAATCCGCTCGGCCAACTTGCCGATCCCTTTTTCCGTCGGCTGATTGATCAGAATCGTAAACTCCTCGCCGCCGTAGCGGGCCAGCACATCGGAACTGCGGAGTATTCCGTCAATCAACTTGGCGACCCGCTGGAGGACCAAGTCGCCGCAATGATGTCCGTAAGTGTCGTTGATCTGCTTGAAGTGATCGATGTCGATGAAAAGCAAGGCGACGGGAGTGGCTTCGCGCCGGGCGCGGGCGATCTCGCGGCTCAACGTCTCGTCGAAGAATCGGCGGTTGTAGACCTCAGTCAGTGGGTCGTGGACGGCTTGCTGCTGCAGTTCGCGATTCTCCGATTCGAGTCGCTTCTTTTCTTCTTCAATCGATCTCTCACGGGCCTTCGCTTGCTGGCTTTCGACGTGAGCCCGCATGGCCAGTTGGGCCAACTGCTCGTTGGCCCGAGCGAGCAATTCGCTGGGGTCGGGAATGCTCGAAGTATTCATCGAGAACAACTGGCCGGCCTCCTCGATGCGGGCGCTCGTTTGCTCGATGAACTCGTTCAAATCCTCTTCCGAGAATCCGTAAAATTCTTGTGTAAACCGTTTCGCTCGTTGCAGGGCTTGGCCTTTGCCGTACCCGCAAAAATACTCACCAATCGCTGCGGACGTCGCGACTGCCTGCAGGAGGCTGGCGTAACTGTCATCGGCCTTTGCCTGCAACTGCTCAAGATCAGCGTGGTGCAGCGCTGCTGACAGAACCAGCGGCTCCGGAAGCTCCCAACTCCGCATCAGCTCCAAGCCAACCTCGATGTGATCGAAACCGAGAATCTCCTGTTCCAGCTCGTGCAGCTCGCGCAGACCGTCTTCCGCCGCTTCGAGTACCGGCAGATATTGTTTGGCGATCGTCTTCAACATGGCCAGCCGTCCGATATCGGCCAGCAGGCCGGCCAAGAATCGCATTCCATGGCCGTACGACCGTGCTTGCCCAGCAAGTCCGCAGCGGCGGCATGCGCCAACGACTGCATCCAGTAGGCGTTGTAATACTCGTACATCGGGCCGGCAGGCGTCGTCTCGTCGGTCAGGGAAAAGCCGAGCGCCAAAGACGTGACGACAGTCGTCCCGAGCAGGGGGACGGCCCGATCGATGGACGTGACCTTCGATCGGAAACCGAAGTAGGACGAATTGGCCGCCTTCAGAATCTTGGCGGCAAGCGCCGGATCCGTTCGGATGGTTTCCACAACTTCCTTGATTTCGCTCTCAGGATCACGAGCCAATTCCAACAGCCGAACGGCCGCCGCTGGAAGACTCGGCAACTGCGGCGATTTCAATATCTTGTCAGGTACCGCCATCCCTAAACTCCTTCTGGCCGAAATGGTTCAATCTCTGTCGCTCATCCTGGTCGTTGCACCGTCCCGGGACAAAGCGAAACGTCTGGACTGCAATCGACGTCTCAAACGCGGCGGGCGTGACAAGTCTGCCCTCCGACCTCTGGGGGACCTAACCAGCAGATCAGAAACCGCGTGAAGGAACCGGCTGGTCGTTCGCAGTCGTCCCAGCAGAATAGGCAGTCGACGATGTGCATCGTGGCGGGGCGGTGAGAGCTCTCAACACTATGCTCCAACCGAGTATAGGTCATCGGACGCCCCGAGGACTGCAAAAACGGAAAGTTTTTCGCACCAAGGAACATGTGCCGAGTGAGGAAAACGCGGATTGTAACGAACGCGCCCTCTCCCCGAGGGCCCGTCCCAGAACCCAACGCGATCGTTTTTCACGAGGCCAGAATGCCAGCCCCTGACGGCACAAAGATCACCACGCCAGATGGATCGCCATGCCCATTGCCGACAACAGTGATCGGGTGACCGACAAGCCCGCAGCCCGGCTCTGCCGGAGAATCGTTAGGTTTCTGCGAGGGATGTGGCAACGTTTCGGAGAATCAAACCGGAGGCTGCCGGCGACGGGCGGAGACGGTGAACTGATGTGGGCTTCCTCTCGGCGGTTTGAGCGGGAAATGCAAATTGCCTCGAAGTGGAAGTCATCGTCTCGCGGAGGCGCGAGAACGCGAAGAGGACCGGCAACAAGCGTTTCCGCGAGAGTCGGGAAACGCCTCATACTACACAAGCCAATCTTGGTCGCGACCGAGCGAAGCGAGGCCGCGTCAGGTAACCTATACCACCAGCGAGCGATTTGACAGAGATGACCACATCAGCGTTTTTCCGGTGCCCCGTATTCCCGAATTGATGACACGAAAGGTTTGAAATCATGCGGAGAAATGTTGATCGCCGAGAGTTCTTGAAGCGGGCGTCCGTGGCCACGCCGGTGTGGCCCTGGGGAGTTTCTGTGGCTCGTCGAGCAGCAAACCGGTTGCGCGAGCGGAGCGGGCGGAAGTCGACCATCGCACGGAGTTTTCGTTCTTGCACACGTACGAACCGACCGGCCGGTACTGGCAGTGCTTGGAGAACGCCGGTCTGGTCCGTTCCACCACGGGCGTGCGGCTCATCAATTCCCCTTTCGGCGAGGACGCGCGGCGGTTCAACGCCGTGGCACGCATCGGCGGTCCGTTGCACCGGATCATCCACCAGGCGAAATGCCACTTCGTTGTGGATCGCGTGGTCGGCGGCTCGCCCTATCGCGACTATCGGTTCGACAAGAACCTGATCAAGGCTTACGCGGATCTGCTGGGGGAAAAATTTCTCGGCGGACAAGTCCACGAGGTGATCAGCAATATCAACAACGACTGGCGACGATTCCGCGAGGCAGACCCGAAGTATGCGCGTGAGCCGATCGATGCCGATGCGCTGCGGGACCGATTCGATTGGAGTTCGGTCCATCGTTGTTTGGAATACGGCACTCTGGACGATTACGACGGTCGGCGAGCTCCGCGGGATCAGGCCGAGCTGTGGAACGAAATCGAGCGTGCGGCCAAACGCCAGGGGGCACGGTTTGCAGGGCACTTCTGCTACTGCGAAGGCACGCTATATGGCGAACTGACGTGGAACCAGTTCTACGGTTTTGGATCCGGTTGGTGTTTGGTCGAAGTGGGCCCCTGGGCGTCGCGTCAAACGCAGTTTGCCATCGCCGCTTTGCGCGGAGCAGCCCGTGCGGCCGGAAAACCTTGGGGCATTTTTTTCGCACCGTGGGGGCCTAACGGCTGCACGTCCTTTTTCACGCCTGAAAAATCGTCATGGCAGGTCGCCAAAGGCTGGATGCCTCGGAGCAGTTACAACGTCGGCCCAAACAACGGCCCATCGACTGCGCTGCAACGCCGGATTTTCTTCCACGCGTACCTGTCGGGCGCCCGCACGCTGCACGAGGAATGGGGCGCCGAAGACAACTTCGTCGACTGGAACTCGTGCAAACTGTCCTCCTATGGCCGTGTCACGCGCGACCTGCTCGACTTTCAAGACGCGTTCCCGGACGTGGGCGAACCGTTCGTGCCGATCGCTCTAGTGCTGGACCCGAAGCCGCTGCGCAACCGGACGCCGTGGCGGCAGCTCAAAGCGAACCTGTTTCAATACAGCAAGCAGGATTCCGAATTGGCGTCGCGCAAGGATGCCGGACGGGCTGAAGCAGAGTGCTACCCGCCGAGCGCCCTTCCCGAGCTGTTCGACATCGTACCGGCCGACGCCTCGGCCGAAGTGTGGTCAAACTACCGCGTGGTGGTTCCCGTAGACGGCTCGCGCCCGCCTGCCGGAATCAAAACAGCCACTGCCGGCTCGGCGTGGGAACTGTTGGCCGAAGCAGCGCGCGAGCTGTCGCCTTTCGACCGGTCCACGCACTTGCCCATGCAGATCAACCGGCGCATATCGGACGGCGCGTGGATCGTGGGGCTTTACAATCCTTGGGGCGCGCACCGCGGCGACGTGTACGGCCTGGGCAGCATTCTGGCCGCAGAATGCACGGTGCGCGAGCGCCTGCGCCCGAAGTTCGCGCTTGAATCCGCCCGAGCGATCCACGCCTGGCCCGACGGCTCCGGCCTCACCGTCGCCGCCGACGGCACCCTCGAAGCCACGGTCGGCCCCGGCGGCACGCTGATTCTGGAGGTCCTCCCCAGAACCGCGAGCTAGCGGCCGAGACGGATCAGGCGGTTCGGTTTCGACCAGCGGATGCGGGCCAGCAGTAGGTCGCCACGCGCCCCGCGACGCGGCAGCCATTCGCCCACCGTGACCCATGATTCCTGCGGGCTGACGTTCGTGACGTGAAAGTTGCCCATCAGGGCGACGTCGTCCGGAGCGTCCACGCCGTCGCCTACCAGCGGCAAGACGACTCGTTCCGACGATCGGATCAGGCAGAGCCGCTCGGTGTCCACCCGCGCCACCCACAACGGGCTCCGCCAGCGGATTACGTTCACGTTGCTGGCGTCCTTGCGCGTGTAGACCAGAAACAGCCCGTCCGAATGAGTCAGCCAGTGCTGCTGCGTGGTGGACATCGCGATCGGCGTGCCGTCGTCCCAGGCCCAGGCCGTCTTGCGGCGATACTGCAAGCCATCGTCGCTGACGGCCACATAGCCGTGACCATCTTCGGCGCGGATCGTCATGTAGAAGCGGCTTTGGAACCGCGTAACCGAAGGTTCCAGCAGTCCACGGCCGACGTTGTTTTCCAGCGGCGGGCCGACTTGCAAGACTCTGAGCTGCTCGCCGTCAAACGAACAACGCACTCCGGCCACCATGCGGTTCTTCGACGTCGGACCGAACGTGAACGACATCATGATATCGCCGTTCGGCATCACCACGCGCTGGCCACAGCCGTTCGAATAGATGAACGCCCCGCGCGGATCGTCCCACCGGAGAATCTTCCGCTTGGACCACGAACCGTCCTTGTACCGCACGGCGTAGACGGGATAACGGGCGAGCTGCTCCTTGCTGCTGAATCGCGGCCCGCGGTAGAAGACCACGTGCCCCAGGGCCAGCACAGTCCCCGTTTGAGGATGATACTGGGGAACAACGTCGCAGACGCCAGCCATCAGACCGTCGTGCCCTTGGACCGGCTTGCGGCCGAGCGCGGGGATCGGCTTCGGCTTGCTCCACGTCTTGCCGCCGTCGGCCGATTCGGTCCAATGGACCGGGCCGAAATAGTCGGAGCCGCCGATGGATTGCAGCGTCATCAGCGCGATCGGCTTGCCCTTTGCCCCCGGCACCATGCACGCGCGCGGGTGGAACCACGTCACGCCCGAGCCGTCCCGGTTGCGCCAGATCGTCTGTTTGGTGACGGACTGAATGAGCGGTTCGTCTGCGCGGGCCGCCACCTTTGCGGCTGGCAGCCAGACGACAGCGGCCAACAAACCGAGCGCCAGTCTTGGCGTCTTGCCGATAGCGGCATCAAGGAACCGATAAACTGTCATAGTGTGTCTTCCTCTTCTCGACATTGATTTTGGCCCGTTCACCGAAGATGATGCGGCGAGAATGGCTCNNGCTGCAGTCCCCTACTCTGCAGGACGAGCCCCGGGGATGCAACGGGCCCGTCAGGATCATCGGCCCATGGTCCCGTTATCATAACACGCCGCGGAGATGGATCGCAGGAGTTACGGAATGACCGAGACGCTGGCGAGTCTTTGCGAGATGCCTCCCGAGGATATCTTTGGGCGGCTACCGCCGAACCGTGTCGGAGAACTTGACCGCCGCTACCTGAACGAAGTGCTCGACGCAGGCTTTCGGAACACCGAAGACCCGGCCAACATTTTCGCGCGCCTGGAGTCGGCGTTCGCCGTTCGGCGTGCGCTATGCCATCCTGCACAACTCGGGCACGGGGACGATGCAATCGTGCTTGCTGGCCGCGGGCATCGGCCCTGGAGACGAAGTCATCGTCCCGCCGCTGACCGCGCTGTCTACGGCCATCGTGGTGGTGCAATGCGGTGCGGTGCCCGTTTTCGCCGACATCGATCCCGACACGTTCAACATCGATCCGGCCGACGTCGCCCGGAAGATCACCCCATTCACTCGGGCCATCATCCCGGTCAGCTTGTACGGCCTGCCGCCCGACTTTGACCGCATCATGGCCTTGGCTCGCGAGCACGACTTGATCGTCATCGAAGACGACGCCGAGTGCTTTCTGGCCGAATACAAAGGCCGGCTGGTGGGTACGATCGGTCACGCGGCGAGTTTCAGTTTCCAGGCGTCCAAGCACATGACCTCCGGCGGCGACGGCGGCGTGGTCATCACAGACGACGAAGACTACGCGCGCAACATCCGCAAACGAGCCACGCTCGGCTATCGGACGCTCGGCGCAAAACCGGGCGACACGTTTGTGCCGCGAGACTTGCGGCAAGACTACGCATTCGAGCGGCATGACATCATGGGTTACAACTTTCGCATGTCGGCCGTCCAGGCCGCTTTGGCCTTGGGGCAACTGGATCGTCTGGAGGCACTCGTGGCGGCCCGAATCTACATCGCTCGGCAGTACGAACGTGTGATCCGCGAAGAGGGATGCACGTGGCTGATTCCGCCCGTCGTGCCCAAGGGTTGCACGCACACGTATTGGACGTACGTTTGCAAGCTCGACGAGGAACAGCTCGGCGTCGATTGGCGCACCTTCCGCAAGGCTTTCATCGCGCACGGCGGCGACGGCCTGTATTCTGCCTGGCGGCCGGTGCATTTGGAGCCGGTGTTTCGCA